>CAJXVF010000437.1 GCA_913060845.1 uncultured Alphaproteobacteria bacterium
CGAGATGTAGAGAGGTCTCGTGGGCTCGGAGATGTGTATAAGAGACAGCATTCAAGCTCACTGGTAAGCGCGTCTTCCGGATGGCGCCGCTGCATCACCACTTTGAGAAAAAGGGTTGGGCGGAGCCGACTATCGTTATCCGCTTCTGGATTATCGCTTCCGTGCTGGCGCTCGCCGGTCTTGCCACTTTGAAGTTGAGGTGACTGGCTGATGATCAACCTTTCTCACCTCAAAGGCAGACGCTACGGCGTATTCGGCCTTGGCCGCACCGGCATGGCCGCCGTGAAGGCGCTCGTTGCGGGCGGCGCTGATGTGCTTGCATGGGACGATAACGCCAGCCAGCGCAAAGCAGCTGAAGATGCCGGTGCAGAACTGGCGGACTTCGCCACCGCACCATTGAATTACTTAGAAGCCATAGTTTGGAGCCCCGGCGCGCCGTTCCTAGCGCCAAAGCCGCTGCCCGCGGCCATGGCTGCGCGCCGCGCAGGCGTGCCGCTGATCAGCGATGTCCAATTGCTGCTGGATGCTGCGCCGGATGCAACGTTTGTTGGGATCACTGGTTCAAACGGCAAATCCACGACAACAGTGCTTATCGCGCACATTCTGGATGTTGCGGGTCGCCCGAACGACGTCGGTGGCAATCTTGGGCCGCCAACGCTTGGTCTTAAGGCGATGGGTGCAGATGGCGTGTATGTGCTGGAGCTGTCCTCTTATCAACTGGAGCTAACGCCCAACCCGCGTTTCAACATTGCCCTGCTTTTGAACTTGGAGCCAGATCATCTGGAACGCCATGGCGGCATGCACACATATGGCGCCATCAAGCGGACGATCTTCAATGGGCAGCCTGAAGGCGGAATGGCGATCGTCGGCGTTGACGACGCACACGGTCGCTGGCTGCAGCCGCAGTTTGCCAATCCGACATCTGTTTCGGCAGGGTCTGATATCCCAGCTAGTATCTATGCAGACGAAACAACGCTCTATGACCAGGGTACGCCAGTCTTCAAGTTCGAAGCCGCAGTGGCGCTGGGCGGCGCACATAACCGACAGAATGCTGCAGCGGCATATGCTGCTTGCCGCCAGCTTGGCGTTTCAGTTGCGGATATAGCCAGCGGGCTCGCAACGTTCCCTGGCTTGCCGCATCGCCAGGAATTGGCGGCGACTGTTGGCCATGTGCGCTATGTGAATGATTCCAAGGCAACGAACGCCAGTGCCACCACACGCGCGCTTGCTAGCTTTGACCGAATTTACTGGATTGCTGGAGGCCTCGCCAAAGATGGCGGCGTATCGGGTATCGAACCCTGGCTGAACCGGATCCGTAAGACATATCTAATTGGTGAAGCAGCACCCGCATTTAAACGGCAGTTGGCGCAGATGGCACCCACCATGCCTGTCGCGCAATCCGGTGATGTCGTTTCGGCGCTGAATGCTGCACATCGTGATGCGCAGGCGGACCCCACTGCATCTGTGGTGCTGTTGTCACCTGCCTGCGCTTCCTTTGATCAATTCCCTAGCTATGAAGCGCGCGGTGATGCCTTCCGTGTCGCCGCCCAACGGCTCTCGCAGCCCCAACCAAAGGGGGCCGCAGCATGATCGGCATTCAACGCGGCGATAACACACTCATTGGCCGCTGGTGGTGGACGGTCGACCGCCCTCTGTTATTCGGTCTCCTTGGCCTGATGGGCGTTGGCTTGGTCCTGGTGATCATCGCCAGCCCGGGTGTCGCAGAACGCATTGACGCGCCGACATTCCATTTCGTTAAGCGCCACTTGATGCTGTTGCCAGTCGCAGTCGGCTTGATGCTGACGGCATCTTTGCTCAGCCCACGCCAAACGCGCGCTGCTGCGTTGCTTTTGCTGCTCGGCGCCATCGCGGCACTTGTACTAACGATGGTCGTTGGTGTTGAGATCAAAGGTGCCCGACGGTGGATCCCACTTGGCGGCTTCTCGTTGCAGGCATCTGAATTCGCTAAACCAGCCATGGCCGTGATGGCGGGCTGGATGTTGGCACAGCATCGCTTGAAGGGCGGTAGCTGGTACTTGATCGGCGCGCTTCTAGCATTCGGCGTGCCACTTAGCCTGACAGCTATTCAGCCAGATGTCGGCGCTTCCGTCGTGATGACAGCCGTGTTCGGCATGCAAGTTTTCATCGCGGGCATCTCCCTTTGGGCCGCTGCGCTTATGGCTATGGCGGCGATTGGCTGCTTCGGCCTCGCATATCTGTATGTGCCGCACGTAACCAGCCGTGTTGACCGCTATCTAGACCCTGCTGCTGGCGATACCTACCAGATCGACATGTCGCTTAACGCCTTCCGTTCCGGTGGGTTGATTGGCCGTGGTCCGGGCGACGGCGTTCTCAAAGGCGCGCTGCCAGATGCCCATTCAGACTTCATCTTCGCCGTCGCTGGTGAGGAACTTGGCTTGATCGCATGTATGGGCATCATTGCGCTGTTTGCATTCATCGTGCTTCGGGCATTCGCGCGGGCGCTGAAAGATGGCCAATTGTTCACGATGTTGGCGGCGGGCGGCCTTGCAACGCTGTTCGGCGCACAGGCGCTTGTGAACCTTGGCTCCACCTTGGCGCTGATCCCAACCAAAGGTATGACGCTGCCGTTCGTTAGCTATGGCGGCTCATCGTTGTTTGCTTTGGCTCTTGGCATGGGCTTTGCGCTGGCGCTCACCCGAAAGCGCCGCCATCAGGAGGATTTGGTATGAGCAAACCGCTCACCATCGTCCTCGCGGCTGGCGGCACTGGCGGCCATATGTTCCCGGCGATTGCCGTTGGCGACGCGCTGAAAGCGCGGGGCCATAACGTTATTGCAGCGACAGACGGGCGCGGACAGCGCTTTGGCGCTGGTATCGAAACAGAAAACGTCACTGCGGGCGGCATTGGCGGCGGCGCAATCGGCAAGATCAAAGGCCTTTGCAAAATCGGCCTGGGCGCTGGGCAGGCCATGATGATGTTGCGTGGGTGCAAGGCCGATGTAGTTGTTGGCTTTGGCGGTTACCCAAGCCTGCCGACGATGCTAGCGGCATTGCTACTGCGGAAGCGCACGGTAATCCATGATCAGAATGCTGTGCTTGGCCGGGCCAACCGCTTGCTCGCTGGCCGCGTCAACCGCATCGCGACGTCGTTCCCAGATGTGAAGGGCGCGCCTGATGGTGCTGCCGTCCTGACAGGTAATCCTGTGCGCAGCGATATCGTCGCCATTGGCGCAGAGACATACATCGCGCCTGATGAAAGCGACGCAATCAATCTACTGGTATTCGGCGGAAGCCAGGGTGCCCGCATTTTCAGCGATGTAATCCCAGCCTGTCTCTTATACACATCTCCGAGCCCACGAGACCTCTCTACATCTC
>CAJXVF010000438.1 GCA_913060845.1 uncultured Alphaproteobacteria bacterium
CGAGATGTAGAGAGGTCTCGTGGGCTCGGAGATGTGTATAAGAGACAGGTATCTGCATTGGTGAATGGCGGCATTTACCGCCAACCGACAGTGGTTAAGCGCTTGCCGGGTGAGGCATCCCAAGGCAAACGCATTGTGTCTGAAAAAGTCAGTGATGATGTGCGCTGGCTGATGCGCCAGGTCGTCGTGAATGGCACCGGGCGGAAGGCGGACACCGCATATTATCCGGTCGGCGGCAAAACTGGGACGGCTGAAAAAGCGCGCGGTCGAGATGGTTACGACAAGAACCAAAAGCTGTCCTCGTTCATCGCCTCATTCCCAATTCATGATCCAAAATACGTTCTGTTGGTGATGGTTGATGAGCCGAAGGGCCGCAAAGATACCTATGGCTATGCCACTGGTGGTTGGGTCGCAGCACCTGCTGTGAAAGCCATCATTGAGCGGTCCGGTCCTGCACTAGGCCTTGAGCCGATTGGCCCAATGCATCCAGCCCGCCAGACCGCGATCTTATCCATCAAGAAGCGTCCGAAGGAAAAGCGATGAGCGCCGCCGCTGAAATCATTGCGGACATTTCTGGCGCTGCCCAAATGGGCGCTTCGCTTTTGAACGTACGCCAATATTCGGGCCTAACGGCGGATAGCCGTAAGGTCGTGCGCGGTGGTTTGTTCGCAGCCTTAAAGGGCGCTGAAGCAGACGGGCGGAGCTATGCCGATCAAGCCGTGCAGGCTGGCGCCGCCGCGATCCTCACGGATTTGCGCCCGCTGGATCATGCCTGGGGTGACAACGTTCAGGTCATTCAGCATCAAGATCCACGGGCTACGTTGGCGACGATGGCGGCGGCATATTATGGCGTCCGTCCCGATACCGCGGCCTTAGTCACGGGCTCCAGCGGCAAGACATCTACGGTCGAATTTGCGCGCCAGCTTTGGCAAGCTATTGGACGGCCCGCAGCCAGCATCGGCACGCTCGGCGTTGTTGCACCCGGGGCAAAGTCTTACGGCGGACTAACTTCGCCCGATCCAGTGGCGATGATGGCGGCACTTGCCAAACTGGCAGGTGCCGGCGTGTCCGCCGTTGCAATCGAAGCGTCTAGCCACGGTCTCGACCAGAGCCGGTTAGATGGCATCCAGGCTGAAATCGGCGCATTCACATCCTTCAGCCGAGATCACCTGGATTATCACGGCGATGAGCAATCCTACCTGAACGCAAAGCTTCGTCTCTTCCGGGAAGTGCTGGCGCCGGGCGCTTCTGCCGTTATCTGCGCCGATATGAAAAGTGCAGATCAGGCCATCGCCGCTGCAAACCTAGCTGGCCACGCGGTGTTGTCCTATGGCCGATCTGGCCAATTCTTGAAGCTTACAGGCCTGCATCCGGACGGCTTCGGCCAAGTGATGGAAATTACTCACCCTGAAGGCATTACGACTGTGCGGCTGGATCATTTCGCCGGTTTCCAGGCTGAGAACGCCCTTGCCGCGGCAGGAATCGTCATTGCAGGCGGGGCGAGCATTGCGGACACATTGGCCGCCATTGAAGGTTTGGCGCAGCCGCCGGGCCGGATGCAGCGCGCCGCTGTCACAGCATCAGGCGCACCGATTTACGTCGACTATTCCCATAAGCCCGATGCTCTGAAACAGGCGCTTGCGGCGTTGAACCGGGTCGTGACAGGCAATGTCACGGTCGTTTTCGGCTGTGGTGGTGACCGGGATACGGGCAAGCGTCCTATTATGGGCGCTATCGCGGCGTCGGGTGCAGACCGCGTGATTGTTACCGACGACAATCCACGCAGTGAGGATCCAGCTTCTATCCGGCAGGCGATCCTGGAAGCCGCGCCCAATGCTGAGGAAATTGCAGACCGAGGCGCAGCCATCCGTGCAGCACTTGAAGGCGTTGGTCCCGACGATGTCGTGCTGATCGCAGGCAAGGGTCACGAGCAAGGCCAGATCATCGGCCCTCTAACCATGCCGTTTGATGATGTTGAAGAAGCGCAGGCCGCCGTGATGGAGGCCTCCCAATGATCAGCACGCTTCTATGGCATGCAAAAGACGCAGCAGCCGCAGTGAATGGCGTCACCAGTGGCGATTGGGCGGCATCGGGCGTTGTTATTGACAGCCGGGCTGTACAGCCGGGCGACCTGTTCGTTGTCATTGATGGGGATCGGCTTGATGGGCATGCCTATGTCCAGGCTGCGTTCTCAAATGGTGCAGCCGCGGCGCTTGTCCATAAGGTGCCGGAAGGTGTGGATGCGAGTGACCCACGCCTGCTGAATGTCTCCGATACGACAAAAGCCTTGGCGGCGCTTGGTGCGGCTGCGCGTCAACGGACGGATGCCAAAATCCTAGCAGTCACTGGCAGTGTCGGCAAAACCGGTACGAAGGAAATGCTTCGTCTGGCGTTGTCCGCCCTTGGCCAGACCCATGCAAGTGCGGGTAATTTGAACAATCACTGGGGCGCGCCGCTTTCTCTGGCACGTATGCCGTCTGACACGGACTTTGGCGTGCTTGAACTTGGCATGAACCATGCGGGTGAGATTGGGCCATTGAGCACGATGACCGCACCGCATGGTGTCATCATCACCCGGATCGCCCCAGCGCACACGGAATTTTTCGACAGCATTGAAGCCGTTGCTGATGCGAAGGCAGAGATATTTGAGGGCGTTCAGCCAGGCGGTTTCGCTGTCCTGAATGCTGATGACCCGATGTTTGGCCGCCTTGCCCGCAAGGCGCGCCAGGCAGGAATTGAACGCGTAATTCGGTTCGGTGAGCGGCTCGGCTCAGATGTGCTTCTCACCAAGTTGAAGCTTAGCGAAACTGGCTCCCGCATCGATGCAGATGTTCTGGGCAAGCCGCTCCGCTGGACGCTGCAAGCGCCCGGCGCCCATTGGGCTGCCAATAGCTTGGCCGTGATTACGGCCGTGCATGGTTTGGGCGGGGATGTCGCTGTTGCAGCTAAAGCGCTGGCTGAAATGAAAGCGCCTGCAGGTCGGGGCGAGCGTCGCAAGATCGCATTATCCGACGGCCAAATTGACTTGATTGACGAGAGCTATAACGCCAGTCCTGTCGCTGTCCGTGCCGCCTTCGCTGCTTTGGCGCTGGCTAAGCCGAAACGCCGGGGCCGCCGGATCGCGATCCTGGGTGACATGTTGGAACTTGGTGCTGATTCACCATTGCATCACGCCCAATTGGCCGATGCGTTTGTCGCAGCAAAGCTGGATGTGGCCCACGCGGCCGGCCCGGAATGCAAGCTGTTCATCGAAGCGCTGCCAGCGAAGTTTCGCGGCAAGTGGGCCGAAAATTCTGAAGCGCTGGCAGCAGAGGCGGATGATCTCGCCCGCGCCGGTGACGTTGTTTTAGTC
>CAJXVF010000439.1 GCA_913060845.1 uncultured Alphaproteobacteria bacterium
CTCGGAGATGTGTATAAGAGACAGATAATGGGGTGTCAGATCCCGGTTCAACTTCGGCTGATCCACGTTAACCGCCTCAAAGCATTGGCAGACCCCGAGCAAGCCTTGCCGACCGCGCTGATCTCCGACGAAGTGCGCCTGCTTGCGGCGACGGGACGCGTCGGCGGAGGCAGCGGATAGCGCTATCTCCGCAACATGAACGGTCACCCAATCTCACTCCATCTTTCGCCGCATGCACGCGCCGTCGGTCTCTGGCTGCTTGTTGTGGCTGCAATGGTTGGTGCCATGACTGTGATTGGGGGTGTGACGCGCTTGACCGAGTCTGGTCTCTCAATGGTCGAATGGCGCCCGCTCATCGGCGCGCTACCCCCAATCAGTGATGGGGAATGGGCTAGAGTATTCGCACTTTACCAAACATCCCCAGAGTACCAGAAGATCAACAGCGGCATGTCGCTGGCAGAATTCAAACAAATCTTCTGGTGGGAATATATCCACCGATTCTGGGGCCGATTGATCGGCCTCGCCTACGCCGCCCCTTTGGCATTCTTTTGGATCAAAGGCTGGATTCCCAAAGGCCTGCGAACCCGCATGATTTTGCTATTGGCCCTCGGCGGCAGCCAAGGTGTTATTGGCTGGTGGATGGTGAAATCAGGCCTCGTCGACAGGCCTGATGTCAGCCATTTCCGTTTGGCTATTCACCTTGGCATGGCGTTCATTATTGCAGGCGCTCTTGTATGGACCGCCTTAGATTTCCTTTCCCCTCGTACACCAGAGGCAGCCCCAAGGGGCCTGCGCCGCATGAGTTGGGTCGTTCTCGCGGCATTGTTCCTTGTAATTATCCTCGGCGCGTTCGTAGCCGGGACGAATGCCGGAATGATCTACAATACCTTCCCGCTCATGGATGGCCGCCTTTTGCCACCGGATTACGCGGCGCTGACCCCTTGGTGGCGCAATAGTCTTGAAAGCATTGGCGCTATCCAGTTCAATCACCGCTGGGCCGCTGTTCTAACAACCATTCTGATCATCACGGTTTGGCTTCGCGCAAGGGTTAGTGTTCTTCACAGCGGACATCGCCAAGCGCCAAGCGTTATGGCGCTTCTCGCTATCGTTCAGGTCGGCCTTGGGATCACGACTCTGCTTTCCCTCGTATGGATACCGCTGGCCGCCCTGCACCAAGCCACGGCGTTGCTATTATTCGTCGCCGCCGTATGGACGGTATGGGCCTTCAGAGGCCAGACTGCGCCTCATGGTACAAAAAACAGTTAGAGCAATATCGCCCCAAGGCGCTGTTCGGCGCTTTCGCAAAGGTGTGCGGGCACTGACTGCAAGCGATCCTGGAATGGCTGCCATCGTGAAAGAAGCCGGGCCGCCGCCTATTGCGTTGCGTGATCCAGGCTTCCCAACCCTATTGCGGGCTGTGTGCGCCCAACAGATATCAGCCGCCGCCGCACGGACAGTATGGGCCAGGATTGAAGCAAAAACAGGCGCACCGGTAACAGCCACAGCATTCCTTGAGCTTGGCTATGACGGCGCACGCTCAATCGGCTTTTCAGGCCGAAAGACCGAATACGCCATTGGTCTGGCTGAGGCCGAGGTCTCCGGCGCGCTCAATTTCGACGCCCTTGCCCGGATGCCAGATGAGGACGCCATTGCAACGCTGACAGCACTCCACGGCATTGGTCGCTGGACAGCAGAGGTTTATCTGATCTTCGCGCTTGGTCGGCCAGATGTCTGGCCGGCTGCGGATATTGCGCTCGTCGCCGCGGCTGGAAGGATTCGCGGGCTGCAGAAAAAGCCAAGCTTCAAAGAAGCATCCGCCATCGCCGAAGAATGGCGGCCTTGGCGCGGGGCGGCGGCTATCCTGCTCTGGCACTACTATCGGACCATGCCTCAATAGAGACCACGCAGCGTGCGGCGGACGAATTGACGGGTATCAGTCAACTGTGAGACTTTTATCCCAACATTGCCCGCCCAGCCTGCAAGGATGTCAGAATGTTTGATATGGAGCGCTTCATCGGTGATTGCGCCGCAGCTGTAAAAGCTGACCCCACGCACAAAACAGTCCGCCCAATTGTAGAACGCGCCGTCTCTGATCCGACTGCGTTGTTAAACACCATCGGCGAACCAGTAGCGGCAGGCGTCAACAAAATCTGCCATCGCCCGGACCTTACAATTCTGAACCTAGTCTGGGGCAAGCGCATGACACTGATGCCGCATAATCATAATATGTGGGCTGTGATCGGCATCTACACGGGCCGCGAAGACAACATCTTCTGGCGACGCTTAGACGAAGGCCCCTGCGGCCTGGAAGCCGCTGGCGCTAAAACGCTAGGCGTCGGCGATGTAGCACCACTTGGCGCAGACATCATTCACTCCGTCACAAACCCGCTGGATAAGCTGACGGGTGCCATTCACGTTTATGGCGGTGATTTCTTCGCGGAACATCGGTCTGAATGGGAGCCAGAAAGCTTGACCGAACAGACCTATGATGTTGCGAAGAATATGGCGCTCTTCGAAGAAGCCAATCGTCGCTAAGAACAAGGACCAGAACCGATGCAGGTAGAGGCGATTGCGGGCGCACTTGGTGCCGAGATCAAAGGCGTTGATCTGAGCAGTGAACTTTCGAACAGCGATGCCGACGCTGTCCGCGATGCCTTCCTGGATTACAAGGTTATCTTTTTTCGGGACCAAAAACTGACACCGAAGGATCAAGTCCGTTTTGCCAGCCTATTTGGCAAGCCAGATATCTATCCCTTCATCGAAGGCCTGCCTGATACGCCTGAGGTCATCGAGATTCTGAAAGCTGAAGGTGACGTCAAGAACTTTGGCGGCAGCTGGCATTCAGATACCTCTTACATGGAACAGCCTGCGCTCGGCACTGTGCTCTATGCGCTGGAGACGCCAAACGCCGGCGGCGACACACTTTTCGCCAACGCGGGCGCCGCCTATGAAGCGCTCTCTGACGGCATGAAGGCCATGCTTGGCGACCTCAAAGGCGTGAACAGCTCCGAACATGGTTATGCAGGCGGCCGGGCAGCGGCGATGGCGAAGCTGGATGGCATGAAAGAAACCGACCAAGCGGCGACAGGGTACGAGTCCCGTCATCCAATTGTGCGCACACATCCAGAGACGGGCCGGAAATCACTCTACCTCAACCGCTCCCACACGGCCTCTTTCGATACGATGACAGAAGCGGAGAGCAAGCCGCTGATCGACTTCCTCTGCGATCACATCACTCGGCCAGAATTCACCTGCCGCTTTCGCTGGACGCCCGGCGCAATTGCAGTTTGGGACAACAGAGCGACCCAGCATTTCGCTGTGAACGACTACCTGGGCAAGCGCCGCCGCATGC
>CAJXVF010000440.1 GCA_913060845.1 uncultured Alphaproteobacteria bacterium
CAGGCGTGCAGCAGCGCTTGGTGTCGCTAATCTCGTGCGTCGCGAGGAAGATGGGCGATTGGTCGGTGATATGTCAGACGGCGAAGGCTGTGTGCAAGCGATGCGTGACCATGGCGTCGATCCATCAGGCAAGCGCGCGTTGGTGGTGGGCGTCGGTGGCGCAGGCTCCGCCATCGCCTATGCGCTAGCAGAGGCAAATGTCAGCACACTTTGCGTTCGAGACCTGGATGCGGCGCGCACAGAAAAGCTCGCCAGGATGCTCCGGGGCCGTTTCCCCGCCATCGCCATTTCAACGGATGCGCCGGATATGTCTGCGCTCGATATTGCTGTGAACGGGTCACCCGTCGGCATGAACGGCGATCCAAACCTGCCAATGTCGCTGGATGGCATTCCGAGCACTGCCATTGTTTGTGACGCTGTAACAGCACCCGAACAAACGCCATGGCTAAAGGCCGCAGCCCAGCTTGGCTGTAAGACATCGACCGGAAACGATATGGTGCGAGGACATTTCCCAATTCTCTGCAGCCACTTTGGCTTCAAGCCGGACTAAAGGATTTTTTAGCGATGGAATTCCAGCTTGGCGTAATGCTGCGCGGCCAATATGAGCACGGCGCAGATATGGTCGCGAAGGCCGACGAGATGATCGAGCAGGCCAAGTTTGCCGATCAACTGGGCTATGCCTCGATCACCAAGGGCTCACATTATTCAACGGACGCTTTCCAGGCTTTCCAACAGTTTCCTGTACTGGCGCGTCTTTCCGGCGAAGTGAAGCAAGCGCGCCTGAACGCTGGCATTGTGCTGTTGCCGCTACATAAGCCCTTGGATATCGCCGAGCAGTTGGCAACAATCGACATTCTCTCCAATGGCAGGCTGATCTTCGGCGTCGGCTTGGGTTACCGCGAGGTCGAGTTCAAAGCATTTGGCATGACGCAAAAGCAGCGCGGCAAGCGGCTGACAGAGAATCTGATCGCCATTAAGCGCCTTTGGTCAGAAGACAAAGTCTCCATGGTCGGCAGTCATTTTGAGCTTGATGAAGCTGTGTGCTGGCCCAAGCCTTTGCAGAAGCCAAACCCGCCCATCTGGATCGGCGGCAATGCTGATGTCGCCCTGAAGCGCGCCGCTGTCCATGGCGATTGCTGGTACATCAACCCGCACAACACCTTGGAAACCTGCAAGCGCCAGATCGACCTGTATAAAGGCTTCCTGAACGAAGCTGGTAAGCCTTTCCCAACAGAACTGCCCATGCGCCGCGAAGCTTTTGTCGCGCGCACCAAGGAAGAGGCATTGAAACTGGCCGGTCCTTTCGTCGCCAAAAAATATGCCGCCTACCATGCTTGGGGCCAGGACGATGACATGCCAGAGGATGAATCCTTAGCTGGCAGCCTGGATGAGATCATTGGCGACCGGTTCTTAATCGGCTCCCCGGAAGAAGTTGCGGAGCAGATGATCCGCATCAATAGCGAGCTTGGCGTCAACCACCTAATCGTCTCTATGGAGTGGGCCGGAATGGAGAAATCCGTCGCGATGGATTGCATGCAGATGATGGCCGAAGAGGTCATGCCTCTCGTTAAGCAGGGAACCTGAGCCATGATGGACGGGTCTGAAGGCGCAGCGACAACCACCCCAGAAGCGGGCGACAATAGCCCGCCACGCCATGTTTACCTGGTAGATGGGTCGGGTTTTATTTTCCGCGCCTTCCATGCCCTTCCGCCGATGACGCGGGATGATGGAACGCCCATCAACGCTGTCTACGGCTTCTGCAATATGCTGATGAAGCTGATTGACAGCACGGATGCGGACCGGATCGCCATCATCTTCGATGCCGCCCGCGCTACGTTCCGCAATGACATCTATGAAGCGTACAAAGCCAACCGTGATGAGCCACCCGAAGAACTACGGCCGCAATTCGAAATCGTCCGCGAGGCCACCCGCGCCTTCGGCATGCCTGCCATCCAGCTTGAAGGCTTTGAAGCCGACGACTTGATCGCCACCTTCGCACGCCAGGGCGTTGAGGCCGGCGCTGAAGTCACCATCGTTTCCTCCGATAAGGATCTCATGCAGCTTGTCACCGACAAAGTGTCGATGATGGACCCGATGAAGATGATAGATATCGGCCCAGATCAAGTGATGGAGAAGTTTGGCGTTCCACCAAACAAGGTCGTGGACGTGCAAGCCCTCGCTGGCGATTCTGTTGACAATGTGCCGGGTGTGCCGGGCATCGGCGTGAAGACCGCAGCCCTCCTCATCAACGAATATGGCGATCTGGAAACGCTGCTGGCACGGGCTGAAGAAATCAAGCAGCCAAAGCGACGCCAGAACCTAATCGAATTTGCAGATCAAGCACGCATCTCCCGCAGGTTGGTGGAATTGGACGCTGCCGCCCCCGTAACTGAAACCATTGACGATTTCCGCGTGAAGGCGCCGGATCCAGAAACGCTCTTGGGCTTCCTCAAGGACCAGACCTTCCGGTCTATCTTGGCAAAAGTCGAAGCACGGTTAGCTGATGATGGCCGCATTGAAACACCCGCCCCCATAGAGACGCCGTCGGCTGAAAAAGATTATGCGCTTGTCCAGTCACTCGATGCCCTTGAAGCTTGGGTGCGCGAGGCGGTGACGCAGGGCTACGTTGCAGTCGATACAGAGACAACATCACTGGATGCTCAAAGGGCCAAGCTCGTCGGCGTTAGTTTAGCGACCGCGCCAGGGCGCGCCTGCTACATCCCGCTGGCGCACCGCGCACCCGGCCCTAAGGACGAACTCGATCTTGGCGACACTGTCAAAGATACACCTGAGCAAATCCCCATGCAGGCAGCGCTCGATTGCTTACGGCCCATGCTGGAAGACCAGAGCGTTCTCAAGATCGGCCAGAACCTGAAATATGATATGGCTGTGCTGCAGCGCTATGGCGTCTCGCTTGGCCCGTTCGACGATACGATGCTGCTGTCCTATGTGCTGGATGCCGGGCGCAACAATCATGGCATGGATGAGCTGGCCGACCGGCACCTCGGCATGCAGACCATCAAGTTCAAAGACGTGGTCGGCAAGGGCAAGGACCAAATCGGCTTTGATGAAGTCGCACTGGACGTAGCTTGCGATTACGCAGCCGAAGACGCCGACATCACACTGCGCTTGCACCAGGCGCTGAAACCGCGCCTAGCAGCAGAGCGCATGGCGTTCATGTATGAAGCTATTGAGCGGCCACTCGCTCCCGTCCTAGCCAAAATGGAAGCAACAGGCGTTCTGATCGACAAAGGCGTTCTGGCAGGGTTGTCCAAAGACTTCGGCGAACGGATGGTCACGCTTGAAGCTGATATCCAGAAACTGGCGGGCCGCGAATTCAATGT
>CAJXVF010000441.1 GCA_913060845.1 uncultured Alphaproteobacteria bacterium
TCCTTCTATTTATACAATCGTATCCCTTCAAAATGAGGGTAGGCGAAAATAAATTGGATGCGGGGATACCGAGGTTGAATAAGGAGTTTGGGTATTCCTTAGATCGAGTTGATGAGTTTGCGTTCTATGAACTCAAGACTGAAATCTCGGTATTCGACCTCGACCTCTTGGTTCAGACGTTCGTCCCTCAACCGTTTCTTTTTAAGAATTGAGTAGACGTGGGTGTTGAAGAACTTCTTACCTCTTGGGGTCTGGTATTCATTCTCATTCAACCACTGTGCGATCTTACGATATCCCAGACCATTATCATGGAGGTTCTGGATGATATCGTGCAGTTCGGTTTGGTAGTCGGAGTAAGGGTAGACGAGGAGATTTCGAGTGGTCAGAACCATCTCGAAACAGAAGAATACATCGATGTCATCGGATGGTGAATAACACCCACGTTGGAAACTACTCCACCGTCACCGATTTCGCCAAGTTCCTGGGCTGATCTACGTCCGTGCCCTTTGCTACCGCTGCATGGTAAGCGAGGAGTTGGATGGGGGCTGAGTATAGGATGGGGGCGATGAAGGGGTCGCAGGCGGGCATTTCGATGGTTTCGGTGGCGTATTTGCCGGCTTCCGCAATGCCTTCTGCATCTGAAATCAGAATTGCCTTACCGCCACGCGCGACGACTTGCTGGAGATTGCTGGCGGTCTTTTCGAAGAGATTATCGTAGGGCGCTACAAACACCACGGGGACAGCCTCATCAATCAATGCGATGGGGCCGTGCTTCATCTCACCAGCGGCATAGCCTTCTGCGTGGATGTAGGAGATTTCTTTGAGCTTGAGCGCGCCTTCCATAGCGATTGGATAGGCTGAACCGCGCCCGAGATAGAGCACGTCCCTGGCTTCTGAAAGCTTGATCGCGACCTCCCGGATATGACTTTCATTCGCGAGCACATGGGCAAAGAGCGCTGGCACTTCAATCAAGGCATGAGTCAATGCGGCTGCGCGAGCGCCGTCAATCGACTTCCGCTCCGTCGCTGTCTGGATCGCGAGTGCGGCGAGGACAGTCAATTGTGTTGTGAAGGCTTTGGTAGATGCGACGCCAATTTCTGGCCCGGCAAGCGTCTGCAGCACACCGTCGCTTTCACGGGCGATAGCACTTTCAGGCGCGTTGACGATCGAGAGGATCATCTGTTCCTCCCGCTTGGCGTAACGCAGCGCTTCCAGCGTATCGATGGTCTCACCCGATTGGGAGACGCAGATCATAGCGCCGCCTTCTGGCAACGGTGCCTCGCGGTAACGGAACTCAGACGCGATATCGACGTCCATCGGCACGCGCGCGATCTGCTCCATCCAGTATTTCGCGACGAGGCAGGCGTAGAATGCGGTGCCGCAGGCTGTAGCCGTAAAGCGCGTGCCATCGGCCAGATTAATCGGCAATTCTGGCAGTTGCACAGAATGGGTGGTGTGATTGTAAAGCGCCCGCAGCGTATCGCCGATGACGGTTGGCTGCTCATGGATTTCCTTTTCCATGAAGTGCCGATGATTGCCTTTGCCGATCATCGCACCGGAGAGGGCCGAATGTTTGACCTCACGAGCTACCACTGTGCCATCTCGGTCCATGATGGTCGCTTGGTCGCCTTCGATGACGACCCAGTCGCCTTCTTCCAAATAGGAGAGCTTCTGCGTTAATGGCGCCAGCGCCAGGGCGTCCGAGCCCAAATACATTTCGCCATCACCATAACCAAGAGCCAAGGGACTGCCTTGGCGAGCGCCGATCATCAGATCATGGCGGCCTCGGAAGATGACCGCGAGCGCGAATGCGCCGGTGATCCGGCCAAGCGCTTTATGGGTTGCCTCTTTCGGCTCCAGGCCGAGCGCTTCCATGTGATACGTCACCAGCTTGGCGAAGACTTCCGTATCTGTATCCGTTTCGAACACAACGCCCTGGGCTGCCAGCTCTTCACGGAGCGCTTCGAAGTTCTCAATAATGCCATTATGGACGACAGCAACTTGATCTGTCGCATGGGGGTGGGCGTTCCGCTCACTTGGCGCGCCGTGTGTCGCCCAGCGAGTGTGACCAATGCCGATTACGCCTTCAAGCGGCTCACGGCCCACCAGGTCCGCCAGATTGACAAGCTTGCCCTCCGCCCGTCGCCGGCCGATGTGACCGTTGACTAAAGTGGCGATGCCAGCGGAATCATATCCGCGATATTCCAGGCGCTTCAGCCCATCCACCAACAAAGGTGCAACGGGGCCTTTACCGACAATTCCAATGATGCCGCACATCAGCGGATACTCCTGGTTTTCAAGATTTTTTCGCGGCCGCTTTGGCCTTTGACTTTTGTGCCCGGAAAGACTGCGCCCAGCCCTCCCGGTTAGTCTGATCCGCACGAGTGACAGCCAGCGCATTTTCCGGGACGCTCCGGCCAATAGTGCTGCCTGCTCCGACAATCGCGCCCGCACCGATATTAACCGGCGCTACAAGCGACGAGTTGGAGCCGATGAAGGCACCGGCACCGATATCTGTTTTATGTTTGAAGTAGCCGTCGTAATTGCACGTGATTGTGCCAGCGCCAATATTGGCACCTGCGCCCACATGCGCGTCGCCGATATAGGCCAGATGATTGGCTTTGGCCCCTGCCTCAATTGTCGCGGCCTTGACCTCAACGAAGTTGCCAATGCGCGCACCCTCGCCAATGTCAGCACCTGGGCGTAGGCGAGCATAGGGACCAATGACTGCGCCAGACGCAACGACCGCACCCTCAATATGGCTGAACGCCCGGATATGCGCGCCGCTGAGTATTTTCGCACCTGGCCCGAATACGACATTTGGCTCAATGATGACGTCTTGGCCGACTTCCGTATCGTGGCTGAAGAATACAGTTTCGGGCGCTGTCAGGGTCGCCCCGCCCGTCATAGCGGTCGCGCGCTTGCGGCGCTGGAATTCAGCTTCAGCTTGGGCCAAGTCAGACCGATCATTCACGCCAAGAAGCTCACTCTCGAGCCCCTCAACAACCGCTGCAGAGCCGCCGGCAGCCCGAGCAAGCGCCACAATATCCGTCAGGTAAAACTCACCCTTGGCATTGTCATCGCCAACTTGGCGAAGGAGGTCAAAAAGCGCTGCACCATCAACCAGCATGACGCCAGAATTACAGAGCGGTGCGGCGCGCTCCTCCTCGTTCGCATCCTTGAATTCAACAATACGGTTCAGTGCACCGTCTGGCGTTACGATCAAACGACCATATGCGTTCTCGCCAGCAGGCCGCATTCCTAACACAACGACCGTCGGCGCATCTGCGGCGCGGCGACGGTCCAACATCTGTCTCTTATACACATCT
>CAJXVF010000442.1 GCA_913060845.1 uncultured Alphaproteobacteria bacterium
ATCTACACCTCTCTATTCGTCGGCAGCGTCAGATGTGTATAAGAGACAGCCAGCACTTTCATGGGGGAGCGGTCGCCTTCCACGGAATTTGAGTTTGCGTTAGCGCACAGCAAGAATGCTGCACACGCGAACATCTTTCTTAAGAATGCCTGATAAGTGAGTCAAGCGGCTGCCGCCCCGAATGGCGGATTAGCCGCGCCCTGGAACTAGCTTCCGCCAAGGCTGGACGCGATCTCGCGTGCGGGCTGTCCCAAGGCCGCGTTGGTCGGCGGCGGCGTCATAATTCCCAGTGCCGTCATTGCGGCGGCTAATCAGCAGCAGGTGGCTTTCTCGTTTCCGTACCCGGGAACGGTGGCCGATATCATCAAGCTGATCGGCGAGCCGTTCAGCCGGGGTGCGCTCTTCCAGTTCCGTCAGCCTGGTGGCACTGGCAACATTAGGTGCACCGAGGGCACCTTTCGCCGTTTTGCCATAGAGCAGCGTCGCGGATACGGCTTTCGTCAAATAAGCTGGCGCGTTCAACCCGCTGGACGTTGCGGCGAGAACAAGGCGACGGTCTTGGTCTAGCGCCATGACAGGGGCTGCGAACAGGGCGGCGCGTTTTCCGGGCTCCATGCTATTGGCGACCAAGTAGCCTTGGCGGGCATGGGCACCGTCAAACCCAGCATTCGTGGCGTTTAGGATCACACCACGCGCAGCAATGCCTGCCCCGTATGGATGGGAGAGCGTGATCGACAATGCGACGGCGTGGCCCGTTTGATCCACCACAATGATGCTGGCTGTGGGCGGGTTCATGCGCCGGTCCCTGGGCGTCGTCAGACCACGCGGTGCTTTAGACAGTCTGGATGCACCAGGCCGCCCTGGATTGCGGGTAGCACTGATGGGCCGGGCGCGCCTATCAAGGCGACGGGGTTCAAGCAATGCGGGGTAGAGGTCTGGGAAGAAGTCCGGGTCGGTCAGAAAGTGCCGGGCATCCGTGATCGCAAGCCGGTGCGCTTGCGCCATCCTGTTGGTCCAATCGAAGGCGGATGCTTCGCCTGTCGTCGTCCGGTCAAACAACGCGGCGGCTTGGAGAACGGCTGGGCCCAGGGTTGGAGCGGGTGGCCCGCATAGCGCTGCACGGCTGAGAGCGACGCAAGCGGGTGCCGCGACCACGACTTTTGCCTGCTCAAGATCATCAAGGGTTATTGGCATTGGATCAATCCGGGATTCGGAGATCGCGCGGATGATCGCATTACCGGCAACGCCGCCTGACAGCACGGTCGGGCCATCACGGCCAATCGCTGCGAGCACGGCTGCCAGCTCGCGGTTGCGAATGATGGTGCCAGCGGGTTGCGGCGTGCCGGTATTATCCAGAAATATTTCCTGCGCCCCGCCGCGCTTCACTAAATATACCCGTTTCAACGATTTGGCGGCGAATTCAGACAAAGGCACACCAACACGCGCCAACTGTTCTGCGCGCTCTGCCAGCATTGACCACGGGAGCAATCCACCGTCTGTGTGCAGTCTCTCCAGCATGGACAACAAGCTTGGCGCACCAAAGGACCGGCCACCAATCAACGCTGGCGCTGGTTTCTCGCCCAGCGGTTTCAGCCATTCGGGGTTGACCGCTGCTGGCGCTTGCTCCCGCGCCACATAGGCTACGACCTGGCGCGCTTTTCCATCATAACGCATTGCAGCACCACCCCCAGCCAGACTGGCGGCATGGGGCATGGTGACAGATAGGGTGAGCGCTCCGGCGATGGCGGCGTCCACTGCTGTTCCGCCCGCTTCCAGGACGGCCCATGCAGCATCTGTTGCGGCCTGATCATCACTGGCGACGGCAGCACCGGCTGCGGGATCACCTTCCACCCGCACCTGTGGCTGGGCGGCGAAGCTTTGCGCCGTCGGCGCAAGTGATAGCGCCAGCAAGGCGATGCCTGCGATCAATCCTGTTATGCGTCCGCTCATGTCCGTTCGCATCGCTTTCGTTCGCTTATCCCGTATTGCGCCCGTATCGACCTAGCGCATCAGGTCGTTAGAATGCGCGCTAATCTGTTAGCGGGTCCCTTTAATTCCTGGGTAAAGGCTATGACGGAAAAATCTCAAGAAGCCGTTGAAATCTGCCGAACTGTCGCGGATTTGCGTGCACGCGTCGCTACGTGGCGTCGTGAAGGCCTGACGGTTGGCCTGATCCCAACGATGGGTGCATTGCATGCAGGCCATATCAGTTTGGTAGATGCAGCACTTGCCCACTACGACCGGGCGGTTGCGACACTGTTTGTGAATCCGCGTCAGTTTGATCGCCCGGATGATCTCGCAGCCTATCCAAGGACGGAGCAGGATGACGCTCAAAAGCTTGGTGTTGCCGGGGCGCATCTGCTGTATGCGCCGAATGCCCGTGAGATGTATCCAGATGGCTACGCGACCAATGTGTCTGTGTCAGGCGTCAGCGCTGGGCTTTGTGGCGGAGATCGGCCAGGGCACTTTGACGGCGTGGCCACTGTTTGCTCCAAGCTTTTTCTGCAATCGGGCGCGGATGGCGCGTTCTTTGGCGAGAAAGACTATCAACAGCTTCAGGTGGTGCAGCGGTTTGTCAGCGATCTAAACATCCCGATTCTGATCCACCCCTGCGCGACAATCCGTGAAGATGATGGACTAGCACTCTCATCCCGCAATAAACGGCTAACGGCACTGCAACGCGCCATCGCACCCCGTCTGTATGAGATTATGCAGGGTGCTGCGAAGGCGTTTGGGGCGGGCGGTGATGCAGCATCCGTGCTGAAAGATGCAGTGGCCGCAATCAACGCAGCCGGATTCGATAGCGTTGACTATCTTGAATTCAGGGACGCAGTAAGCCTGACGCCACTTGAAGAAGCAGGCGGCATCTCAGGCGGGCAAGCAGCGCGGCTTTTCGCCGCCGCATGGCTTGGCGATGTGCGCCTGATCGACAATATCCCTGTACAATAACCGCATTCTTTTCTCAGGAGCTTTCATATGTCCGCATTCCTCGCCCCCGAACAGGCCGCCCTTAAAGCCAAAGCCCGCGAAGTCGCGCAAGACACTGTCCGCGCCCGCGCCGCTGAAGTTGATCGGACGGAGGAATATCCATGGGATCACCTTGAGACCTTCAAGGATGCAGGCTTCCTCGGCATGACCATCCCCGAAGCCTATGGCGGCCAAAGCAAAACCTGGCTCGATGCCGTGGTGGTGATTGAGGAAATGGCGAAATGCTGCTCCATCGCTGGGCGCATCGCTGTTGAAACCAATATGGGTGCGGTTTCCGCGATCATGGCCTATGCTGTCTCTTATACACATCTGACGCTGCCGACGAATAGAGAGGTGTAGA
>CAJXVF010000443.1 GCA_913060845.1 uncultured Alphaproteobacteria bacterium
CGAGATGTAGAGAGGTCTCGTGGGCTCGGAGATGTGTATAAGAGACAGGCCTGATCCAGCCCACGCAAATGCGGCATTAGCGTTGCTCGGCGACATACCGGTTGACGCAGCGATGCTGGTCGGCGACGGCCCGCAGGACATTGCATCAGGCGAAGCCGCTGGCCTGCAGGTCATTGTCGCTGCTTATGGCTATGGCGGCGTCGCGGAGGCACGGCCTGATCTCCCAGTAATTTCGGATATCGGGGCCTTGCCAGCACTCCTGCAACGCATTCGTGTCTTGCCATCCTAATTCAGCGCTGGCGAAACCATGTATAAAGAGCCACGTTGTAGACAGAGCGCTTTTCGATTCCTTGCGCCATAATTCTTGGAGGCCTGACATCCCATGCGAAAGTTCGCTGCCCTCGCCGCCTGTGCTGCGGCCCTGTCCTTCACTGCACCTGCGTCAGCAATGGACAGCAAAGATCTTGCAACATTCAAAGCGAAGAATGCTTGCAGCAAGTGTGACCTAAAGCGCGCCTCAATCAGCCGCGGCCAGCACGAAAACGCCAATCTGTCCCGCGCAACATTGCGCGACATTGATGCCAAAGAGGTCAATCTGCGCAATGCCGATCTCTCCCAGTCAGACATGCGCCGGGCGGATTTGGAGAAAGCAGACCTAAGCGGTGCAAATATGTCCCGCGCGAATGCCGCCGGTGCTGATTTCGAAAAGGCTATGCTCGCCAAAGCCAACTTCTCCCAAGCCGACTTGGCAGAAGCCGACATGGAAAAGGCGGACATGACGGGCATTAATCTGAGTGGTGCCATAATGACGAATGTGCTCGCCAAGCGCGTCAAGCTCATTGGGGCGAATATGACGAAGGCGGATATGGAACGCATTCGCTTGGAACGCGCTGACCTAACATCCGCTGGTATGCAGCGCGTGAACTTGAAATACGCAGACCTGGAGCGCGCTATCTTGCGCAATGCCGATATGAAGGACGCCAATATGGAGGGCGCCCGCCTGACACGCGCCGACTTCACGGGTGCCGCCTTGCAGGACGCTAGGTTTGACGATGCGCTCATTAGGCTCGCGAACTTCTCAGGCGCTGATTTGACGGACGCCAGTGGGTTGGACCAGGAAATGCTGAATTTGGCTTGTGGTGACGCTAAAACAAAGCTGCCGAGCGGCCTTAAAATCCCGATGTGCGTCAAGTAGGCGATGTCTAAGATCGCAGCCCTTCGCGAAGCCCTTGCGCAGTTTCCACGGGTGGAGGCAACGCATGCCCCAACGCCAGTGGAAGCCCTGCCTAGACTTGGTGCCGCATTCGGGCTTGATCTATGGGTCAAGCGCGATGATTGCACGGGTATCGCTTTTGGCGGCAACAAGGTCCGCCAGCTTGAATTCTATATTGGTGCGGCCCAAGCTAAAGGTGCCGATACTCTGCTGATCACGAGTGCCGTACAGTCCAACTTTATGCGGACAACTGCCGCTATGGGGCGGCGCTTTGGCATGGAATGCCATATCCAGCTCGAAGACCGTGTGCCAGATGTGAGCGCGCTCTACCAAAGCAATGGCAATGTATTGCTCGACAGGCTTTTCGGCGCGACCTTCCACTCCTATCCAGAGGGCGAAGATGAAGCAGGTGCTGATGCGTCTGTCGCCGCCATCGCCGAGGGGCTAAAGGCTGAAGGCAAAACGCCCTATGTCATCCCGCTTAGTGCTGATAGCGCTCCAACCGGCGCTCTCGGATATGTGGCAGCGGCGTTGGAATTGGTCGAAGCGAACCTTCCGCCGTTTGATGACATCATCGTCAGTTCCGGCAGTGCCCTCACCCATGCTGGCCTGCTGCTTGGCCTAAGGGCGCTCGGCAATACGACGCCAGTCTACGGCGTCTGTGTTCGCCGAAATGCAGAGGCGCAATCGGCTAGGGTCGCTAAACGGACCGCAGATGTTGCAGCGCTGTTGGGCCTTGATGTGCAGGTGCCATCGACGGATGTGCGTTTGTTTGATGGTGTTCTGGCACCAGGGTACGGCCAGTTGAACGATGCTGTCCTGTCCGCGATCAAACAGACGGCGCAATTAGAAGGCCTATTGCTTGATCCCGTATATACGGGCAAAGCGATGGCGGGCGCTCTCGCACTTGCAAAGGCCAAGAAACTGGCGGGACGGAGAGTATTGTTCTGGCATACTGGCGGCACGCCAGCGCTGTTCGCCTACGCAGACCAACTGGTCTGAAGCGCTTAAACTTTCAGATTGATAAGGCTACCGCGCGGCAAGTTCGGGTTCGGCGGCGGTAAAGGCTGGTCGGCCTTCGGGGTTGCCTCAACGGCACGGGCATGCAGTAGGCCCGACTGGAAGTTCTCCGGCGGAGGGTTGCGGCTATTAATTGGCGGAACCGCCTCAACCGGCTTATTTGCCGGACGGTTTGGTTGAGCGCGATCGAGCCCCATACTGCCAATCGCTTGGGTGAGACCTGAAGTGCCTATATTCATCAATTCATCCTAAATGCTAAAATTAAACACAAAGACAATTCCAGGAACTATGAAGCATGATCCTAAACATCGAATTCATAGCTATAGTTTTCAATTAATTGATGCGGCCTGCCCGCTGGCAACCCGGTTTGAATCCGGGTAGCCAGCGGGCGAACGATCTTGTGCTAGTTAGAAACTGAGAGAGAGACCGCCAACAACGGCGACCCCATCAACTTCCACGCCAGCAGTTTCTTGTTCAGCGTAAAACACAGAGCCAACTGCAGAGACGCCTGGCCCCAGATCATAGGACACACCGAATTCGAATGCGTCGGACTCAGTGTTCACCCCATCGTCCTCGCCATAGATATAGCCAAGCGATACGCTGACTGGGCCGGATGCATACATGCCGCCAACACCATAAGATTCAATGTTTCCAGACACAGAATCCTTCAAGTCATTGTAAGCCGCGCCAAGCGAGAACCCGCCATAGCCAAGGCTAATGCCAACGCCAAAGTTGGTTGGGTTGTCGCCAACTGCCGCTTCATCATCGCCGTAGTCCATATATCCGACAGAGGCGCCGAATGCGAAATCGCCATAACTGCGATCGTAATTGGCACCAAAACCGAATGCATCATCCCGCACGCCATTATTGTTGTTGGGTGCGGCGTCAATGTCTTCAGCAATTTCTGGCACGTAGCTGGCGCCAAGCTGGAGGCCATAGGAACGTGGCGTGAAATAGGTGATCTTTTCAGCCGAGTCTTCATCGCGGGAGAAATTGAATGTCGTAGTTATGAGGTCGCCGTTCACGCCGCCGATCCAGTTCGGCAACTGTCTCTTATACACATCTCCGAGCCCACGAGACCTCTCTACATCTCG
>CAJXVF010000444.1 GCA_913060845.1 uncultured Alphaproteobacteria bacterium
CCTCTCTATTCGTCGGCAGCGTCAGATGTGTATAAGAGACAGGTTTCAAAAGCGCGATGGACGCGCCGTCCCGTGTGATCTCGACCGCACCGTCGAGAATGATATAGAGCCGGTCAGCGTGAACGCCCGCGTTTAGCAACACATCGCCCGGGGCGAATGTAGCGCGCTCTCCTACATTCAGCAGTCGCATGAACTCTACGGCGTCAAATCCACGGAATACCGTTGCATGCAATTCGCGTTCTTCATCTGTGAACTGAATGCCCCGGCGTTCCCGGATAATCTCAATCACACGGAAGGCATGGATCAGCATAAACACGCCGAGCCAGAAGATAACCAGCCAGAGCGGACCGCCAGGCACCAAATAGTTATAAACGACACCGAATAGGCCGCTCACCAGTCCCAGCACCCGAAGCAGCAGCATATCCCGCATGGCCAAGGACGCTGCCGTTAGGCCGAATGAGAGATGGCCGACAATGCTGAGCGGCGTCAGCTGGTCTGCAAGGATCTCAGCCAACGCCATTCTGATCTACTCCGATTTCCGGAAGGGCGAGAAGTCCGCAAGGAATTCGATTTCTTCGCCAACAGCCCGGCGTTCCCGGCGAACGAAGTCCGCCACGGCGGCGCGGAAGTTCGGGTCTGCGATGAAGTGGGCGCTATAGGTTTCAACCGGCAGATAACCACGCTGGATTTTGTGTTGGCCCTGCGCACCAGCCTCCACCCGCTTCAACCCACGCTCAATGGCGAAATCTATCGCCTGGTAGTAGCAGGCCTCAAAATGCAGGTTTTTGAAATGCGCGAGGCAGCCCCAGTTGCGGCCATAGAGCGTATCCTCACCAATGAGATTAAGCGCGCCCGCGACCCATTGGTCGTCATATTCCGCCATCACCAGTGCCACCCGGTCGGCCATGCGCTCCCCCAGCAGGGAGAAGAATGGGCGCTTCAGGTAGTCCATGCCCCACTTCTTATCCGTGGTACTGCGATAAAACGCATAGAACGCGTCCCAGTGCTCCTCCTTCAGGTCATCGCCTGTCAGGATGTGCATTTTGACGCCTTGGGCCGCAACGGCCTCGCGCTCCTTACGGATGTTCTTGCGCTTGCGGCTGGAAAGCTGGGCCAGGAAATCATCGAAAGCCTGATAGCCTTGGTTTTCCCAGTGGTATTGCTGGCCCGTGCGCTGGATCAGCCCGTATTCCGCTGTCCGGTCCCACTCCCCCTTGGTGAGGAAGTTGATATGGAGGGAGGAGACGCCTGAATTGTCTACCAATTGCAGCATGGCGGAGATGAGAGCCGCCTCATACTGCTCCTGGTCGACTTCTGGGCGAACGAGCAAGCGCCGCCCTGTAGCTGGCGTAAAGGGCGCAGCGCACACAAGCTTCGGATAATAGTCGCCGCCAGCCCGCTCCCAAGCCTGCGCCCAACCATGATCGAACACATATTCGCCCTGGGAATGGCCTTTAAGATAGAGCGGCGCCACAGCCGCTAGCTGACCATCCGGCGCATAGGCAGCCACATGGCGCGGCAGCCAGCCTTCCTCGACATCAACAGAGCCGCTTTCTTCCAGCGCGCTCAGAAAGTCATATGAGGTGAAAGGATTATCTGGCCCCGCACAGGCGTCCCATTCGGCCTTGGGGATGTCCGCAATCCGCTCCTGGATGCGGACTTCTATTATGGGGCCAGTTTCATCCATTGGCGTCGTTACTTAATCTCGAAAACCGCATCGATTTCGACCGCGACGTTCATTGGCAGCGCAGGCGCGCCGACAGCGAAGCGGGCATGGCGACCAGCATCACCCAGCACATCAACCATCAGGTTGGACGCGCCGTTGATGACAGCAGGTTGCGCCGTGAAATCTGGGTTGCAGTTCACAAACCCGCCAAGTTTCACGCAGCGCACGACCCGGTCCAGATCGCCATCACATGCGGATTTAAGCTGCGCCAAAAGCGCCAGTGCGCAGGTGCGGGCTGCTTTTTCGCCCTCTTCCTGGCTGATGTCCTGGCCGACTTTCCCAAGATATTCCTCACCACCTGCGCGGGAGATCTGGCCAGAAATAAACACCATATTGCCCGAGATGACATAGGGCACATAATTAGCGGCCGGCATCGGCGCTTCCGGCAGGGTGACGCCAAGTTCAGCAAGGCGTGCATCAATTTTTCCAGCCATCGGGCGGCTCCTTTAAATGGGATTAGATTCGGTTGGCGCAGAGAGTATGCGCCGCACCTGCCCGCTACAAGTCTTGACCGATGGCTTCGCTGATTGAGGTGAGGCCATCTTTTGCCGCTAGGGTGGCCAACTCGTCCGTGATCTGACGGATCAGTGACGGGCCGCCATAGACGAGCGCGGAATAAAGCTGCACCAGCGTGGCCCCAGCTTTGATCTTGGCGTAGGCCTGGGCGCCGTTTGATACGCCGCCAGCGCCGACCAGCAGCATCCGGCCCTGCATCCGAATGGCGAATGCTTTCAGAACAGCCGTTGATGGCTCAAACAATGGCTGGCCGGAAAGACCGCCTGCCTCTGCTGCTTCTGCGCTTTTAAGGCCGGGCGGGCGGGCGATTGTCGTGTTGGAGATGACCAAGCCTGCCAGGCCCTTGTCCTTGAAGGAGAGTACGACATCGGCAACGGCAGCAATTCCGGCCTCGTCCAGATCGGGTGCCACCTTGACCAGCAATGCAGGCGGGCGCGTGACTTCGGGCGCAGCAGCGATGGCGTCCCGGGCGGCAACGGCGCGGGCGAGCAGGTTCGCTAGCGCTTCCTCCCCTTGCAGGTCACGCAAGCCCTTGGTGTTGGGTGACGAAACATTGACCGTCAGGAAATCGGCGAAATGGCCAAAGGCAGCGATGCCAAGCGCATAGTCTTCTGCTGGATCGGGCGTATCTTTGTTGATCGCTAGATTGACGCCGATCACGCCATCCCCGCCCCTATGGCGATATTGGCGCAGCCGTTCCGCGACGACAGCATGGCCTTGGCTATTAAAGCCAAAGCGATTGATGACACCTTGGTCCGCCGTCAGCCGGAATAGGCGCGGCTTCGGGTTTCCGGGCTGAGGCTTCGGCGCCACGCCACCAATTTCTGTGAATCCAGGCCCTAGCGCCCAAGTTTGAGCAACAGCCTCACAATGCTTATCGAAGCCTGGCGCTATCCCAATTGGCGAACGGAGTGTGCGCCCCAATGCCTCTGTCGCCAGTATGGGATAATCTGGCCCGGAAGCGCGCCCGGCCAGCCCCATGGCGAGCGCTTTCAGGGCAAAGCCGTGGGCGCGTTCTGGGTCCAGCAGGCGGAGGGTTTTTAAGCCCGCTTGTTCAAGCATTTAGTGTCAAAGCCTTATATG
>CAJXVF010000445.1 GCA_913060845.1 uncultured Alphaproteobacteria bacterium
CGAGATGTAGAGAGGTCTCGTGGGCTCGGAGATGTGTATAAGAGACAGGATGTATCTGGTCAGCTTGGCGCTGACGCTGGGCGTAGAGCATGTCCAAGCGGAGGAAGAGCCCGGCCCCCGCCCATCGCCGTTCCGGTCCGTACTTGATGGCCTTGCTGCTGTCCGTCGGTCGCCGGCGACGCTGGCACTTATGTGGCTAGCGTTCCTGGCCAACCTGACCGGGTTTCCCATGGTCTCAAACAGTGGGCTTCTGCCTTATGTCGCCCATGACATCTACAATCTCGATGCGACCGGTCTTTCTGTATTGGCAGCAAGCTATGGCGTGGGAGCGCTGCTGGCGTCCATCGGCTTGGCGGCCATGGGCGGGGCTCGACGACCGGTCAGGCTCGTCTTTGGGGGCATTGCTGTCTGGTATGTGCTGCTGGTCGCCTATGGGTTCACGGAAACCCAGGCGCAGGGCATGGCCATTCTGTTTCTGATCGGCGTCGCCCAAGGATTGGCCATGATTTCTATGGCCGTAGCGCTACTGCGCTTTACGGATGCCCGTTTCCGGGGCCGGGTGATGGGCGTGCGCATGCTGGCCGTCTATG
Organism: uncultured Alphaproteobacteria bacterium; assembly: GCA_913060845.1. Classification (GTDB taxonomy): domain Bacteria; phylum Pseudomonadota; class Alphaproteobacteria; order Bin95; family Bin95; genus VMCJ01. The sequence continues at coordinate 591 of CAJXVF010000445.1, forward strand.
GCTTGCCCATCGGCCTCGCCATTGCAGGACAACTCATCGACAATTTCGGCTTTCAGGTGACTACATGGATTTTCGCCGGGTCAGGCCTGGCGCTTACAGCACTGATCGCCTTCACATGGCGATCAGCGCTGTTTGGGCAATCAGAGGAAATTGAACCCTAATTCCGCTAGTTCCTTGCGAAGGTTCTGCCGCGGCTCTGGAATGAACTTCTTCGCGGCGTCGTGCGACCAGGAATCCGGGGTCGTTTTAACGCCGATAGATTCGTAATGCGTAGCTAGCGCCTTGTCATACGCCGCAACGCCGGGGTCGAGTTCCGCGCCGTCTTTGGTTTTGCCGTATTGCTCGTAATGCACCACGCTATCGAAAGACATGCGGGGCTTTTGCGGCGGCACTTTATCCGGCCACCCGAGCACCATGCCAAAGACGCAGAATACCCGGCGCGGCATGCCTAAAATCTCTGCCGTTTCCTTGGCGTTATTGCGAACGGCACCGATCATGACACCTTTCATCCCAAGCGAATCCGCCGCCAAATAGGCAGACATGCCGACAAGGGCCGCATCCACCGAGGATACGAGCCCGGTCTCCAGATTATTGCCTTCAATATTGCCGCCATTGGACCGGACAGCATTATCGATCCGTGTCAGGTCCGCACAGAACGCGAGAAATACCGGTGCGTTCGCCACATGCTTCTGCCCTGATGTGACGACGGCAAGCTTCGCCAGCGTCTCTGGGTCCCGCACCACAACGACGCTGTAGGACTGGATGTTGGAAGATGTCGGCGCCCGAAAAGCAGCGCCGAGCACAGCGTTGACCTGCTCATCTGTCACGTGCTCATCGGTGTAGCTGCGAACGCTAACACGGTTCAGCAAAGTTTCCGTCGTGTCGCTCGCGAGCGGGCGTTCAATCGTTTCAGACATTCATGTCAGTCCTTATGCGTAGGCCAATGCATCACGCATCATAGTGGCCAAAAATTCGGCGGATGAAGTCGGTCCTGCGATGAGATAAGCGTCCTCGCCAACACGCTCCATCAGAGCATGCATGGGCCCGAGCAAAGCGCCAACGCAAGCGCCGATAGGAAAGGCGCTATCGCGGAGGTCGCGGGCCGTCAATTTCATCAATGTTTCACGGGCAGCAGGCCCTTCTAGCTTGAGCCAGGCGCGGGTCTCTGTCGTTTCAATAAAGCTGGCATGAAGGAATCGCGCCGTCAAAACGGCTAGTTTCTGGGATGTTTCAACAGCCTCTGCGGCAGGTGCCAGCAGCAGCCACATATCGGGGCCCAACCAGAATGCTCGACAGGTTTCAGACCGTACAACCTCACTAACAAGCTTTGGTAAAGCGAGCCCAAGCACATCTTCCGCAGCCTTGTAGTAAACACCATCGCGACAATTGCCTTGTAGGACAAACGCTGCAGGCGTTTCAGCAATGGCGATGGTCGTGCCTTCGCGGGTCATTGGCAAATCTCTGCCGCTGTCGCCAAAGGGAGACCAATTTGCAGCGGTTTCAGGCATGCATCCGCGCTCCTTCAACATCATAGAAAACTGTATCGCGCACCCGCACAGGATGAGCTTGGCCTAGGCTCCAAGCCCACAGACGATCACCGTGTCGTTCAGCGCCATCCTTGATAAGCGCCATCGCGATTCCACGCCCCATGGCCTCACTCCAATAGCTTGAGGTCACGTGGCCCAGCATTGGCGCAGGCGGTGGCGCATTGGGATCAGCAATGATCTGTGCGCCTTCATCCAACACGACAGATGCATCTTCAGGTTCAAGCCCAACAAGCTGCTTGCGGCCCTTAGCAACGAGTGCAGGCCTAGCCAATCCGCGCTTGCCAATAAAGTCCGCCTTCTTCGCGGAGACAATCCAGCCCATGCCGAGATCATGCGGCGTCACTGTGCCGTCCGTTTCATGGCCAACGACGATGAAGCCCTTTTCTGCACGCAGCACATGCATCGCTTCTGTACCATAAGGTACAGCGCCTGCAGCCGTTACCGCATCCCATAGCGCCTGGCCCTGACGCCAAGGCACATTGATTTCAAAACCCATCTCACCAGAAAAGCTAACCCGGTATATCCGCGCCTGCCCGGTTGAAACTTCGGCGTCAGTCCAAGCAAGATGTGGCAGCGCCTCATTCGATAAATCAGCCTCAGGCGCCAACTGCGACACAATCCGCCGTGCATCTGGCCCCGCCACTGCAACGCCAGCCCATTGTTCAGTAACGGACGTTAGCCGAACACGAAGATGTGGCCATTCCGTCTGCAGCCAATCTTCCAGCCAGTCCATGACCGCGGCTGCGTTTCCCGATGTTGTTGTCAGGTGATAGTGATCCGCCGTTATCCGGGCGACGACACCATCATCAAACACCATCCCATCGTCTTTCAGCATCAAGCCATAACGGCAACGCCCGGACTTCAGCGTATCCATGCGGTTGGTATAGATGCGGTTCATGAACTCCGCAGCATCCGGCCCTTGCACATCAATCTTGCCAAGGGTCGACACGTCCAATACCCCTGCTTTTGCCCGAACAGCAGCGCATTCCCGCGCCACGGCATCCCGCATGCTCTCGCCTGGACGCGGGTAGTAGCGCGCGCGCTTCCATTGGCCGACGTCCTCAAACACAGCGCCGAGCGCTTCCTGCCGTGCATGGGTCGGTGTTTTACGGACGAGATCAAACAATGGCCCAACGCGCCTGCCGCCAAGGGCACCAAACGGCACTGGCGTTACCGGCGGG
>CAJXVF010000446.1 GCA_913060845.1 uncultured Alphaproteobacteria bacterium
ACGAGATGTAGAGAGGTCTCGTGGGCTCGGAGATGTGTATAAGAGACAGCGATCAACCACTGCACGCTCGACGGAGATGGAGCGCCGTTCCGTTTTGTTGATTTCGCCTGCGATCACTTCTAGTTCAGCTCGGTTAGGTGCCTCGCCGCCGGTGCCAAGATCTAGCGCCTGGATCAATGAACGATGCGCGACTAAGTCCGCATACCGACGGATGGGGGATGTGAAGTGCAGATAGGCCTCAAGCGATAGTCCAAAATGCGGCGAGCATTCAGGGTTATAACGGGCCTGGGCCTGAGCGCGCAGAATCAACTCGCTGAGCACGGTGCGAACTGCTGGATCATCCGCTTTCCCAAGCACCTCATTGATGAGGCGAGGGTGATCCAGGCGCGCACCCGGATGCATCATGCCCATCCGCGCTGCTTGTTCCGCCAGCAGGCCAATCCGTTCGGCATCTGGCTTTTCATGCACGCGGTAGAGCGCGTCGGCCCGCGCTTCCAGCACAGACTCGGCGGCAGAGGCGTTAGCCTGCACCATCATTTCTTCGATGAGCTTATGGCTGGCCAACCCACGCCGTTTGGCGATGTCGACTGCAACGCCTTTGTCATCGAACACGACAACGCGCTCCGGGAGATCAAGCTCCAGCGGTGCCCGCTTTTCGCGGCCTTTTAGAAGGCAGTCGAAGGCCGCGTAGAGGTTCTGGACTGCAGCTTGTGCCGGATGATTAGGGAGTGCGCCATCAGCGATGCTCCCATCAGCGATAGTCTGCGCATCCTCATAATTCAGCCGCCAGTGGGACTGCATGAGGCCGCGCCCGACCCTGTGTGCCGTCCGTTTGCCTTCCGCGCTGAATTTCATTTCAACGAAAAGGCATGCCCGATCTTCTCCCGGTTTAAGGGAGCATAGGCCGTTGGAGAGCGCCTCCGGCAGCATCGGAATCGCCCGGTCTGGCAAATATGTTGAATTACCCCGCGCCCGGGCGGAACCATCCAGCGCCGAGCCAGGCTCGACGTAACTCGAAACATCGGCGATTGCGACGATGATGCGCCAACCTTTGCGTCCAAACGGCTCTGCGAACACGGCGTCATCGAAATCGCGGGCGTCGGCACCGTCAATGGTGAGCAATGGAAGTGTGCGCAAGTCCTCACGTACGCCCAGTTCCGGTGGCTTGGCGGCTTCGGCTGCAGCGATGACGTTCGCGGGAAAGTCTATCGGTGCGCCAAGTTGCTCCATCATCGCGAGGCCGAACATGGCAGGATTTTCGGCGTCGCCATGGATGGAGATGATGCTGGCCCGGAAATCACGGGATGCGCGGCCAGGACGGCGCGACTCAGGCTTTGCCAACACCAGTTGCCCAACTTCAAGGCCTTGGGGACGCTTGCCATCTAGCTTCCAGCGACGTGGACGGCCGGGCTGTGCCTCTCGAAGTTCCAGGCTGCCGCGATGGCCTTCTTCAACGATGGCCAGCACCGCATCCGGGCGCGGTGGTGGGCCGGTGAATATTTTGATGGGGTGGGCGACGACCTCGCCGCTCTCTTCTTCGATCCGCGCCAGAATACGCGTGCCGACCGCGAGCGCACCGCCCTGACGGCCAGGATTAACAATCACCGAGGGCGCAGGCGGCTTGTCCCACTTCTCAGGGATCGCGATCAGATCGCCGTCATTGCTGATGCGCTGAATGATAAGCATCGTTACCGGCGGCAGGCCACCGACTGTGTTCGCGCCATCTCGGCCAAGTTTGCGGGCGTCTTTGTATAGAGTTTTAAACGCGCGGCGGTTTTCCATACCGCGAATGCCGAAAGCTTGTGTCGCTTCGGTCGTGCGTGGAGCGCCGTCTTGATCAGCGAGCCAGGCGGCGATCTCCTGGACAGTGGGGAGGGCACCGGCCTGCTTTCGCGTCACGCGTCGTCGGCCGCAGCCTTCGCCGCTGGCTTCTTCTTCGGCGCGGCTTTCTTTTTAGCAGCAGGCTTTTTGGCGGCGAGTTTCTTTGCTGCCGTTTTTTTAGCTGCGGGCTTTTTCTTTGGCGCCGCCTTCTTTTTCGCTGGGGCCTTCTTTTTGGCCGGTGCCTTGCCTGATTTGGCGGCTTTCGCCGCTATCAGCACAAGCGCTTCTTCCAGTGTGATGTCCTCGACTTCTTTGTCTTTTGGCAGTGAAGCCATGACCTTGCCGTGCTTCACATAAGGCCCGAAACGGCCTTTGTTGACGGTAATATCGGCGTCATTGTCAGGGTGTTTGCCCAGTGTGCGCAGAACGGATGCGCCGCCCCGGCCACGGGTTTTGGCTTCGGCCAGAATGGTCACTGCACGATTGAGGCCGACGACCAGAACATCGTCATCCTTTGGCAAGGAGGTATAGCCGGCATCGTGATGCAGATAAGGGCCAAACCGGCCAAGGCCAGCCTTGATGACCTTCTTCGTTTCTGGATGCAGGCCAACCTCACGCGGCAGAGATAGCAAAGCCAGCGCTTTCGCCAGATCGACATCCATCGGGTCTTGGCCCTTGGGGATCGATGCGCGTTTCGGTTTCTTCGCACCTTTTTCCTCAGACGGTTCGCCGATCTGCACATAGAGACCGTAAGGGCCGCGCCGCATCGTGACCATCTGTTCAGTCTCGGGGTCGAGACCCAGTTCTTTCGGCCCGTCGAGCGCGTCTAATTCGCCGCCTTCAGGTGCGGCCAATGGGCGGGTGTGTTTGCATTCTGGATATCTGGAACAGCCGATGAAAGCGCCGTGCTTACCGAGACGCAGGCCCAACCGGCCCTCGCTGCAGGCAGGGCAAAGGCGTGCGTCGCCATCACCTTCGGGCTTCGGGAAGAAATGGTCGCCGAGCTGCGCGTCCAGTTTGTCGATTACTTCTGTGATCGTTAGATCTTTGGTCTCGCCGATGCGGTTATTGAAGCCGCTCCAGAACTCTTGCAGCAACGAACGCCAAGCAAGATCGCCGTTGGAGACGTCATCCAGCTTATTTTCAAGCTCAGCCGTGAAGTCATATTCCACATAGCGCGGGAAGTAGCTTTCCAGGAACGACGTGACCAACCGGCCCCGGTCTTCCGGCATAAAGCGGCGACTTTCCAGGCGGACATAATTCCTGTCCTGCAGAACCTGAATAATGGAGGCATAGGTGGATGGCCGGCCAATGCCTAGCTCTTCCATACCCTTGACCAAGCTTGCTTCCGTGAAGCGCGGCGGCGGCTGAGTAAAGTGTTGTTCTGGCAAGATATCGGACGCGTTGACGCCTTCTTTTTCATTGAAGGCCTGTCTCTTATACACATCTCCGAGCCCACGAGACCTCTCTACATCTCG
>CAJXVF010000447.1 GCA_913060845.1 uncultured Alphaproteobacteria bacterium
TCTACACCTCTCTATTCGTCGGCAGCGTCAGATGTGTATAAGAGACAGGCATTTAAAAGCCTCCAGAGCTATGGCGCTGGCAGATTCGCCCTACGCGCCTGTGAACGTCGGAGCCCTTTTTGCCAGAAAAGCATCCACCGCTTCTAGATGGTCGGCGCCGCTTTCTGCCAATAAAACTTGATCTGTGTCCATATGAACCACTGAATCGGCCAATGCGTTGGCGTAAGCGTCCACAGTGCGCTTGATCATCCGAGCGGCGACAGGCGGAATTTCGGCGGCTAGTTCTGCGGCATGGATCGCTGCAGCAGCTGATTCATCTTCTGGCGTGATCTCTTCTACGAGGCCCCAGGCCAGCGCCTGATCGGCTTCGATGGATTTATTCGCGTGGATCAATATCTGTTTGGCGCGGGCTGGACCGACCAGATTAACGATGCGCGGTACGGAGCCCCAGCTCATGGAGAGGCCGAGCGCAGCTTCTGGTGCGCGAAGGTGTGCGGTTTCGCTGATGGCGCGGTAATCTACGGAAACTGCAAGTGCCAATCCGCCGCCGATCGCGAAACCTTCGATGTTGCAGGTCGTGTACTGCTCAAGGTCCGCCCAGGCTTTGCAGAGCCGGGCGCCAGCGCCAGCGGCCCAACGGCAATTCAGCAAGGGACCGTCGCGTCGGGGATCCATTTCGGGGTCTTTCAAGTCGCGTCCAGCAGAGAAGCCTTTGTCGCTGCCGACAAGTGCCACTGCATAGATATCATGGTCGGCGCGCATCCATTCCGCAGCTTCAGTCAATTCCCGCATGGCGCGGAGAGAGAGGGCGTTCACGCCGTCTTTCCTATCGAAGCGCACAACGGCGACCCGGCCAGATTTTTCAATTTTGACGCAGCGCCAGCCGGATTCTTTTTCCATTTGGATCATGTGCAGGCCGCCTCTTCTTCAATAGTGCTGAAATCGCCCCCATGGGTGCGATAAAAAACCGACTGCATGGCCGGGCGGGATTGAGATTCCAATTGATACACAACGCAGCCACGCTGATCGCGACCGATTGGTGCCATCACGAGGTCTGATGCGAGTTGTTCGGAAGCGGGAAGGGCGCGTTGCGGTGCCGGCCAGGGGACTTCGCGGGCAGCATGGGGCGGAGGTTCATCGCTAGAGCCGCAGGCCACAAGTAGGAGGGTTGCACTGGCGGCAAGTCCAATGCGGACGCGCATTAGCGCTTGGCCGCAGTTTGAATTGCCGGGCTTCGGTCTAGGCCGAGTGTCGAAATCAGCCAATGATTGATCCTTTGGGCTGTATCAATGCTTGCCGCTTCCACCATCATATTATGCCCAGCATCGGGCTGTTCGAACCAATCTGCGCCATACACACCTGCCAGCGCTTCCGCCTTCGGCACATAAGACTGATCATCCGCGCCTCCGACACAAAGAACGGGGCAGGCGACCTTTGCGGGGTCAACTTCCGTCCGTCCTGTCCCAGACCAAGCGAGAACGCCAGGGGATTCAGGAGAGAGAGATGCATAGAAATGGTTAAATTTGTCTTGCGGCCATGGATCATGCAGCCATCGCGCCTTTGCCTCTTCAGGGCTTGGCATGACTGATTTGTCTAGGGGCGGGGGCGCTCCAGGGCGTTGAACGCCAATCTGGCTTGGGCCGATTGAGGCGATTGGAATGAGGGCTGCAGGCTTGGCGTCTTCTGCCGCTTTCTGCGCGACGATCCCGCCGAGGCTATGGCCTATGAGCACGGCTGGGCGCCCGAGCCAATCCATAATGCTTTTTAGATCATCGACATAATCAAAGACGGTCGCATTCAGGTAGTCCGCTTCTGTCGGCATATATGAGCCAGAATGGCCCCTGAAGGAGAATGCGTAGGTTGACCAACCTGCATTCGCAAAGAACGGCTGCCAACGTCGCCAAGCCCACCAGCCGTGGCTGGATCCATGGGCCATGATGATCGGGATATTTGTTTGGCTAGGATCAAACGGCCGGCATTCCTTTACGAAAAGCCCATCGACCATATGGTCTCGGTCAATCAGTTTGATGCGGTCTAGGGTCTGAAAGGACAACGGGTTTCTCCCTGAACAGTATGAGCACGGCAGCGCTAATGAATGCCAAAGCAGCGATCACGAGGAATGGCACGGCATATCCGCCGAATACGTCGATGCCAAGCCGGAATAGCGGCGCCATCACGGCGACGCCACCGAACATTAAGGCTGCACCAAGGCCGGTTGTTTCCGCAGCACGGGGCGGGCCGCCAATACGAGCGAATTCGGCGAACGCCAAGCCGGTGTATCCGCTAGCAGTTGCGCCAGCGAGGGCTGTATTCGCCAAAATAAGCCAAAGCGGCCAGCCGCAATCGTACTGTGAGGCAATAATCGCGGAGATACCCATCAGGACACCCTGCGCCGCTAGCAATGTGCGTGCGGATATCCAGGCATCTGCAGCAAAGCCCAAAACAATTCGGGTGCCTATGCCGGATAGCTGGAAGGTAACCAAGGCTATCGCGCTGGCGAAATAATAGGCCTCTTGGCCATGAAGGCGAACAATTTGCGTGACTAGAAAAGCCCCAAAGCAGAGCTGAATGCCGGAATAAATCACAGATGCAAAGGCCAATGGGCGGAGTTCTGGTAACTCGCGCAACAGGCCGATTACGCGAGCGGGGCCAGACGGCCTAAAAATACGGCGATGCAGATCACGATCAAAATCATACCGGTGGCGAACCATGTAGATGGACAGCGCCAAGACCAGCACAAAAACCAGTTGGGCAGAGAATGCTAACCGCCAGCCGCCTAGGAGGATAAGCGGCGGAATAAGTAGCCCGCCCAATATGCCGCCCATTGGCACGCCGATTTGTCGGATGGAGAAAATGATGTTCCGCCGCTTAGCTGGTGCAAGCTTTGCAAGCACATGAGAGCTTGAAGGTGCGGTCATGCCGTAGCAGCAGCCAAGTGCTACGGAAGCGAGGCCCAACATTAAAATCGTGTCTGAAAGGACTGCCAGTGCTTGCATAGCACCAGCTGCCGTACAAATCGCGAGGCTAATGGCCATGCCGCCGAATCGATGGACCAGCGGTGGGGCGAATAAAGCGGAGATCGCGCCGACGCCGTAAACGATGGCGACCAATTGGGCCACGTCTTCATTTTCAACGCCAAGATCGGGTGCGATATGTGGTGAGGCAGTTGATAACGTATAGGCAGCCATCGTTGCCGCCGCTTGGGTCAGCATCGTGAGTAGGAGCGGCGTCCAAGGGCTGTCTCTTATACACATCTCCGAGCCCACGAGACCTCTCTACATCT
>CAJXVF010000448.1 GCA_913060845.1 uncultured Alphaproteobacteria bacterium
GGGCTGCTGGCCAAGCGCTCCAGCATTCATCGCGATTTGGAGCGCTTGGCCAGCAGCCCCTTGGCCGAGCAGTGGCGTTGTTAGTCGCAGAAATTTGCCGTCGAGCAACGCATCGTCGAACGGCTCCGCTGGGTCGCCACCTGTGATGTCCCGGCGCTTGGTTAGAACCGCACCCGATTTCAGTCGGATTGTAAGCTCCGAAATCCGGCTGTCCGGCAAAGCCTTGTCCATTTCCGTATCCGCAATCAACGAGACGCGCTTGGCCAGGGCCTGGGTCACGGGATCGGTTAGGGCGTCGCCCCGGAATGCATCCAGCCAGGTATCACCATCACGGCGGATTGCTGTCGCCAATGCGAAAGGCAGGGAGAATTTTGCCGCGAGCATGTTGGTTGGGGCGGCGTCATCAAGCTCCGTCGCCATTGTGTAGGCGCGGACGTCTATTTGCTCAACAGTTTCGGGTGTGATGTCGCCTGGGTTCGCCATGCGCAAATCCTCAAGCGCATCAAGGGCTGCGTGATTGTAGCGACAGCAGGCGTGGCGCTTGAAATATCCTTCTGCAATCGCCCAATCCGCGCCAAGGCCCGACGTTAGCGCTGAAGCATCCCATGCAGACCCAATGACAGCCCCGAAGACGTTCTGAAGCGCGCCCTTGTCGCCAGTAAAGCCCGCTTTGATCAAGCGGCGCGCCTGGATTGCGTGCTGGGCTGAGAGGCCCGTATAGGCGTTCCGTACCGTAGCGCCTTCAAGCATGGAGGGGCGGCTGGTCGCGAGCGCCATTGAGGCCGAGAGCCGGATTGTTTCATCGATTTCTTCAGCATCTGCGCCATCATAAACGGCCAGCGCCACGGCACCGCCAACGACGCCCCATACCCCATGGGGATGCATTGTTGGACGGAGCGATGCCCCAGCCCCCGTCCGGGTCGCGACTTCATATCCAAGGGCCAACGCATGGAGGAACCGCGTGCCATCACCGCCTTCCTGCTCTGCCCACGCCAGGAGCGGCGGAACGATATGAATGGCGGGATGGCCTTTAGATGCAGCAGACCCTTCATCTAACTCTAGGAAAACGCCTGCGCATCCGTTCAGAAAAGCTGCTTGGCCAGCCTCAATTTGCCGGACATGTCCAAGCGCCGTTGCTGGTCCAGCACCACCCGCCGTAAGCGTTGCTGCCGCCAGGGACTGCATTTCTGGTTCCTGCGCGCCTGCAAGGATGGCGGCGCATGTGTCAGCCAGCACTCGAGCCGATTTTGCATAAACAGCGTCTGGCAAGCTGCCGACAGATTGCGCCGCCAAAAAATTACTGAGTTCGATAGACGCCATTCGGTCCGCTCCTTCATTCAAGAATGCGAGCGTACCTTGGATTCCCTCTGGATCAACGACCTGTTTTTAACGCCATGAAATCCGCCAACGAGATCTTTGCTAACAGGGTATTCTGCGGCCATTTTTGATTGTCGTCTGAGACTAGCCAAATCACCATGCGGCCTTGGTCTTCTGCGATGGCGAGACCTTCCCAATTCTCACTGGTGATAATGCCCTTGAGGCTAATGCGGGTCTCAGCGGTTATTGGCTGATCTGTGTCCAAGGTCGCTGCTGCGATATAGGCAATCCGGGCCGAGAAGAATGGGGGCAGGAAACCATTGAAGCGCCGTTCCAGAACTAGGAGATCCCCATTGGGCAGTTCAGCGGCATCAACGGGCTCAAACCCGTCGGAGACTGGATATTCGCGCGCATCAAGGATTGCATCGTCAATGATCCAGGCTTTACGCAAATCGCCACTGCCACCTTCAGAGATCACCAGAAGACGCCCGAAATCGAGAACTGCTAGTGCTTCTATCCCAGCATTCTGAGGCAGTGCTTTGATCGCCTTTGGCCGTAATACGCGTGCCGGTCGCATAAGCATCCCCTCAGCATCGCCCTCATACGAGGCAATGCCGCCGCCTTGCTCAAAGCTAACGATCCATCTGTCACCGGGACCGCGACGTAGAGCTTCGGGATCGTTCAGCCTGTGGGGAAGTTTGATGCGGCCAATCCGGGCCATGTCTTGATCTGCCTGCATTGGCATGCGGTACAAGTCACCCCGGTCGCTGAGCGCGATGAGCGTATTTGTCTCACGGTGCCATTCCAACCCAGACAGACCAACGGTTAGCCGCCCGTCGATTTGGGTGCGCGGAAACAGGCGGACTGTCGCCGGACTATCGCCATCTGCGATTACGGGGGTTGAGCAAGCAGCAAGCAGCAGCGCCAGGCCCGCACCTATGATCCGGTTCAGCAATCGTCTGGCACGGGCAGAGACAGCTCGGCGACAGCCTGGCAAAGTTGGCGGAGGTCGCTCTCACGGGATAGCCGATGGTCGCCGTCCTTGATGAGATGGAGGCGTGCATCGGGCGTCGTAGCTTGGGACAAAATTTCCAGCGCCAATTCCCAAGGCACCGAATCGTCCAGCATGCCGTGCAGCAACCGGATGCGGCCATCGAAATTAAACGTGCCTGTTAGAACAGAACAATCGTCGCCGTCATCAAGCAGCGCCTGGGTGAACACGTATGGGTGCGGATCATAGGGCGTCGGGCGACCAATCTGGCCATCACGGGCCAAGGTCGCCTGCTCATCGACAGTAAGTTCATCACGGAAACGGCGGGTGAAATCAGGCGCGGCAGCGATGCCAACAAGTCCGGAAACCCGGCTTGGGCGGTCTAGTGCGGCCCGCATCATTAGCCAGCCGCCCATGCTTGACCCAACGACGACCTGCGGACCTTTGGTCAGTTGATCAATCACAAGGGCTGCATCATCCGCCCATTCGCTCAGCACCGTTTCCTCGAAAACGCCAGAAGATTGGCCATGGCCCCGACAATCGAAGCGTACGAAGCTTTGGTCACGCTCAGCGCAGAATACATGCAGGCGCTCAGCTTTGCCGCCGTCCATGTCAGACCTAAGCCCATGGATGAATACCACGCCGGGCAGGCTTTCCGCCTTGCCGACATGGCGGCGGTAAGCGATATATCCGCTATCAGGCCGATCAAGGCGGTCGGGCGGGGGCAGGGCGGTATCTGCGTCTGTCATTATGATCGCTCTTCAAAAGGATTCAGTGGTGTTATTCCGGCCGAAACAGCCGCCGCTTCGCTTCGCCCATCCTAGCGGTGCGCTAGGGCTTGACCAAGCGTCCCGGGATGCCATGCGGAGTGTGTTCGACGGAATGGGTAAGCGTCTGACTGTATTGCAGCTTATGCCGCGTATAGAGGCTGTCTCTTATACACATCTGACGCTGCCGACGAATAGAGAGGTGTAG
>CAJXVF010000449.1 GCA_913060845.1 uncultured Alphaproteobacteria bacterium
GCGGTGCTTGATATGCGGATGCAGCGGCGTTCATGTCTGCCTTTGGGAAACTCAAAAATCCAGAAGGCGACCCGTTGCGGCGCGCTGCTGGTGCGAGAACCTAGCGGCTAGACCAGTGTTCGTCGATGCAGACGCGCTTACCCCATTCGCCGCCGTTCCTTGCGATCTAGATGGCGGTAGTAGTTGCCAATGATTGGCAAAAACCAGGGGTTGCCTGAATAAAATGGCACAGGGACTTTTGGGAACTCGACGCCAACATAAGCGCTATCAGAATGGCCATCTTGCAGAATGCGCTGGGCGACCTGGTTGCCGAGATAGGTCATCATTGCAACACCGCTGCCATTGCATCCCGTGCAGAAATGCAGCCCATCTTCCTGGCCCATATGCGGAATGGAATCCGTTGTCATCGCAACCAAGCCAGACCAAGAATGGGTGATGCGGACGCCCTTCAGCTGCGGCCAGCGTTCGATCATCTTGCCGTGCAGAATAGCGGCGCTGAGGTCTGCCGGGACAGATTCGAAACGGGCCCGGCCGCCGAACATCACGCGTCGGTCCCCCGGCAATAGACGGTAATAATTGGTGATACGCGCACTTTCAGAAATCGTGCGCCCATTGGGGATCAGTTCTAATGCCAGGTCTTCGGGCAGTTCCTCCGTGGTGATGATCTGGCTGGAGATCGGCACGATCCGCTTTCGGAGATTGGGCGATAGCTCACCCGTATAGCCATTGGTCGCGACAATCACCTGTTCCGCCTGGCAATCGCCATTTGCTGTCTTCAGGGTGAAATTACCGAGCGCGCCGTCAATTTTCTCGACCTTGGTGTGTGCGCATAGAGTGACGCCAGCCCGATGACAGGCATCCAGCAGCCCTTTGTGGAATAGCGATGGATGCAGCTTAGAGGCATGCTCGATCACAATACCGCCATGGTAATAGTCACTACCGATTTCGCTCCGCTGCTCATCCTTCGCCAGCAGTCGGGCGCCGATCTGGAGAACGCGGTTCAGGTCATCCACCTTTTTCTGAAAGCCTAAATAATGCGCAGACGTGTTCGCGCCAATGAAGCGACCCCGCTTTTCCAAGTGGCACTCAATGCCTTCCCTCTCAACCAACGTGTGGACGAATTCATAGGCGGCGAGGCTCTCATTCATCAGGCGTTCAATCAGCTGCTTGTGCGCGCCGGAATGCTTAGCCTGCCCCGGACCTCCAGCGATGCCCTTGCCGATGTTCACCCCTGCACTGACGCCACCGCCGCTGCGCGTACTGGCCCCTTCCCCGAACGCAAGCGCATCAACAACCGTGACGGAGCGCCCGCCGCGCGCCAATTCCAGCGCAGCAGATAATCCCGAATAGCCGCTGCCGACGATAAAGACCTCGGTCTTATCCGGCAGATCGCTAGAGTATTCTGTGCCGGGGCGAGCCGCTTCCCACCAGAAAGGCTCAGCCTTGTAGTCCGGATGGAATAGCGCGCGATCGATCTTCATTGAATCTCTGCCCCTTATTCGGCTCAATGCGTCAGCCTAGAGGAGACTATCGCAAGGTGGGAAGGCTGCGCTTACCCAGTATCCTAGGATACGCTTGCTTCCAGAAAAGGCGGCCAAGCGTCTTCCCAGCGATAATGCCCTGATAGAGCGACGGCCAAGTCAATCAGATCCTGCTCCCGCCCCCAGTGCGCGACAGCGTGGATGCCAATGGGAAGGCCCTCTTCCGTCAGCCCGATAGGTATCGAAATCGCCGGATGGCCCGTGAGATTGAACGGCGTGGGATAGGTGAACCATCCAGACCGTAAGTCGCCCACAGGCTGGCCATCAACATAGTATTCGCCGAGTGGGTCCGCATCCGTCTTGGGGGGCGGGCCGCTAACGGTCGGGCTGATCAGCAAGTCATGCTGGCAAAGCAGGTCTTCGACTTGGCGGAAAAGTTGGCTACGTAGGATGGGCGCCATTTTCATCGCCTCTGCCGCCATTTTCTCGCCTTCGGTGATCGAAGCCTGCATCGAAGGACCCATGCGCTTGCGATCCACAGCACTAAATTGCGCCATACGCGCCGACATCAGCCCCCGCATGATCGTTCTGGAAGCATCGATCCCCCAATCCACATCGCCCGTGTGCTCATCAACGCTCAGGCCAAGGTTTCTAAGAGTATTGAGTGCTTGGCCGCAAAATTCTGCTGTTTGGCGTGCAAGAAGCGGGTTCCCAATGCGGTCGAAGTACAATGCGCGCTTAGGCTTGAGGTCAACGTCCTGAACATCCGGTACCGTCACTGCAGGCCAGTCCCGGCCAACGGACCACGGATCGCCAGAATGTGGGCCAGACATCGCATTCAGCATCAGCGCCAGATCGCCAACAGTGCGTGTCATGGCACCCATATGGGTGAAGTTCCCGAACAGGTCGGGTGCTAATTCATGCGGGATGCGGCCCATTGTGAGCTTCAGGCCAAGAACACCGCAACAACTGGCCGGGATACGCGCGGACCCAGCCCCATCCGTCGCCAAGCTCAGCGGCCCAAAGCCAGAGGCCACCGCAACGCCAGATCCACCGCTGGACCCGCCTGAAGAATACGCAGCATCCCAAGGGTTGCGCGTGACGCCGTAACGAATGCTCTCCGTCAGTACAGAACCCGCAAATTCAGGTGTCGTCGTTTTGCCAAGAAGGATCGCGCCCGCCTCCTTCATCCGCTGCACACAAACCGCATCCCGCAACGGCACATTCCCCTGCATCAGATGAGACCCAAACGCAGTCTCAACCCCTGCCGTGTCGATCAGGTCTTTCACGGTGAATGGCACACCATGCAAAGGGCCAACTTCACCCCCAGACCGCAACAGCCCGTCCGCAGCATCAGCCGCAGCCAGCGCGCCATCGCGATCAACCAGTGCAAACGCGTTCAGCGGCCCATTGAACCGATCAATCTGCGCAAGCGTGGCCTCAACCACCTCTCGGCAAGAAACCTCCCGCCCGCGAATAAGGCGCGATAACGCCTCGGCGCTCAAAAGCGGCAGTTTGATTTCGTCCTGCATATACGCATTCCCGAAAAGTGAATGACGGAAGCGACACTAGAGCATTTTTGCAGAGATGTTCGAGCTGACGGAGATCGACTTCGGGTACTATCAGTGCATGTAATGGCCGCAACTATAGGCGGTGGTGAACTCAACCCAGACACCGCGAACGCACAGCCCCTTGATTTCAAGACCATTTTGGAACACTCAAAAGCTTGAAGAGTCAGCTAGAGCGGATTTGGATCATTCCGGTTCATAGCCGCATGCAGTGAAGAAGCTT
>CAJXVF010000450.1 GCA_913060845.1 uncultured Alphaproteobacteria bacterium
GGAAAAACTTCCGGGACACCGTCTCAGACAACTTCCGCGTCATTACACACAAGAAGTTTCCGGTTCTGGAGTGAGCGCGGTATAAAGCAAAACAGGACGCTGTCAGACGTGATCCCGCTGGGATAGGCTGCCCTTCGGCTGATACCGTCATCTCACGGATACATGCACACCTGCACTTGTTATGTTTGCGCAGTTGCGGAACGATCTTGCCGGCAGCTCCAGCGACGCGGCTGCTCAATCGGTTTGGTGGATCAGAATGCAAAAGAAGATGATGCAATGAGCCGACTCCGCCGCGGAGGACTAAAGATTGTTGTCTCTGCGGTGCTTGTTGGGGGCATTGCAATCGGCTTGACGGAAGGCCTGCATTGGTGGCGCCATGTCATCGTCACCAATGCCTGGATTGATGCCGACTTCACAATTATGGGCAGCGGCGTCAATGGTCGTATTGCACGGATTGAGGTGCGCAAAGGCGATACGGTCAAGCGCGGCGACCTGCTTGCAATAATGGATTCTGAGATTGCTGAACTGAATATCGCGTCGATTGATGCAAATCTGGCGAAAGGCCATGCAGACAAAGCGCGGGTCGAGGCAGAGTTGTCAGCCTTTCAGCGGGACATGGTCGATCGCGCTGAAACTTTCCAAGCCGTGTTAAAATTTCAAACTCGTGAGCTTCAACCTTTGCGCCGTCGCCACACGCTTGCCCGCAAAACCGTGAAGCGGAATGACTTATTGATCAAGCGACGGGTCATTTCAAAGCAGACTGCTGATCGCGCCCGTGACCAAGTCTTAGACATCGAAGCAGATATTCGCAGCCTTGAAACCAAGATGGCGGAGCAACGTCGCAAGCTTGTCGATTTAGAGGGATATAAAACCAAGGAGGCAATCTTCCGGTCCCGCATCGCTGTGATTGAGCGCGCGAATGATGAGTTGATTGTGCAGCAACGGCGCGCCAGGAGCTTGCTCCGCAAAATGCATATCTACGCCCCAATAGATGCCGTCGTGAACGAAGTTTACGTCAATGCCGGCGCCTATGTGGAGGATGGTGACCAGGTCTTCCTTCTGCATGATCCGCGAAAGCTTTGGATTGAAGGCCCGGTTGATGATTCTGAAGTGCGCCACGTAGTTGTTGGCCAGCGGGTGGACATCAACGTTGACGCCTATCCTCACGATGAATTCAAAGGCCGGGTGGCGGCGGTCGGCCAGGTCACCGTTGGCGCCATGACGAACAATAATGCAGCGAACCGCGCCGCACCGCGAATTCCTGTCATCATTGATTTAGAGCCAACTGACCAGCAGCTGTGGCCAGGGGTGCGCGCCACCGTGAACATTCGTATCAGGTAAGCGGCAAAGTGGACCTTTCACGGTATGATTGGCGCACGGTGCTGACCATCGCGACCGCCGCGATGCTGATCCAGCAGGCCTTTTCCTATGTTTGCCAGATCGCCATGCCCATTCTGGCAGACCGCTTGGCCGAGGAATTCGGCATCTCTCGCGGTTGGCTTGGATTTTACCTGGCCTTGCAGAACGTGATCGCCATCTTGGCAGCTATCGGGTGCGGCGGGTTTATTCTGCGGTATGGGCCGCTTAGGGTTAGCCAGGCCGCGTTGGTGATGATGGGCGGCAGTCTGGTCGTCATTGCCTCCGGGCAGCTCTGGTTATTTCCGCTTGGCGCAGTGCTCATGGGTGCTGCAGCTGTATCCACACCTGCCAGTTCCCATATTCTGGCCCGTGTTTGCCCGCCCAAACTGGCACCCTTGGTGTTTTCTGTGAAGCAAACCGGCGTCCCAGTTGGCGCGCTGATCGGCGGGCTGTTGATCCCTTTCCTGTTGGGGCTTGTTTTCTACAGCGATGTGTTTGGCGGCACGGTCCGCCTTGGCCACTATGGTGCCGCCTTCGTGACAGCGCTGATTGTCTTCCTGGTCGCTATCTGCCTGCAGCCAGTTCGCACTTATTTTGACCAAGAACGAGATCCGAATACCAAGATTGGGATAGGCGACCTGCGGGCAACCCTGCGCATAGTGCTGAGCAATCCACCACTGCGCGATATCGCCTTCGCAGCCTTCGCCTTTGGCGGACTGCAAGCTTTGTTCGCCGGATTTTTCATCCTCTACCTGATCGACGGGCTCGGTTACTCAGAAGTCGAGGCTGGCAGCGCCTTTGCTGTGGCGAGCTTCATGGCGATCTGGGCGCGCATTCTGTGGGGCTGGTTGGGCGGTAGTTACGTAACGCCGCGTTTGCTTTTGGCGATGATCGGCCTCATCGGCGGCGCGGCATCCGTCGGCGTCGGACTGTACGACCAACAATGGAGCTTAGTTGAAATCACAGGGGTCGCCGTGATCTACAACATGACCGCGATCAGTTGGCACGGCATTTTGTTAGCGGAAACTGCCCGCCTGGCGCCCGCAGAAAACGTCGGTGGCGTTACCGGCGGCGTCCTGTCTTTCACCAGCATCGCCATGATGATCTATCCAGCGGCTTATGGCGGTATATTGGCTGCCACAGGGTCCTACAGCATCGGCTTTGTGATCGCGGCCGCGCCATCTTTCGCCGCGTTTATAATTTTCTTGAAACAACCAATCGCGGGCTCTTGGTTAGATGCGACAGTCAAGCAAACCGCTCTTGCCTGCCAGCCTGCAGTTCTCCTCCGCGCAGTGGCGATTCTTGCCCTGGGGATTGGATCCGGTCTGGCTTGGGACGCCCTGCCATAGGCGACTATCACGGACGGGCGATACAGGACTTCCAGCCACCTAAGTGAAGCGCTCGCCTTTCACGACAATGCCGGCAGTTTCCCTGTCCCATGTATCCTGGGTCACTCCCTCACTACGGAGTTCGTGTTTCATGACTTTGGTTGTGGGCGTTTTGGGTAATTCAGGCAGCACACGGATGTAACGGGGGACCATGAAATAGGCCATGCGAGGGATCAGGAATTTGATCAGCTCAGAGGGATCAATCGTCCGTTCTGGCTGGGGTGCAACACAAACCATCACCTCGTCCTCGCCAAGACTGCTTGGCACGGCGATGGCAGCGGCTTCCAGCACATCTGGATGGGCTTGGACTTCTGCCTCAACCTCCAGCGAGGAGATATTCTCGCCACGGCGGCGGATTGCGTCTTTCATTCGGTCAACGAAATAGAAGTAGCCGTCGGCATCTTGCGTGAAAGCATCGCCGGTGTGGAACTAGAGCGGATTTGGATTTGATTGAATCGTTTGGGATTATCTTGGTAGGGAATATGTGATTCACGATGTTTGCTGGCAAAGGAGGCCAGCTTACA
>CAJXVF010000451.1 GCA_913060845.1 uncultured Alphaproteobacteria bacterium
CGAGATGTAGAGAGGTCTCGTGGGCTCGGAGATGTGTATAAGAGACAGGCACCGGACGGGGTGCGCTCAGGAGCTTCAGCATCTCAACCCGGATGCGCTCGGCGGACAAGCGTTGCAGTCCTTCCCTGCCAGACGCGCACGCCGCCAGCGCAGCTTCATCTGGCACACCCTTGCCATACCAAGCGAAGAAACGGAAAAATCGAAGGATGCGCAGGTAATCTTCGCGCACCCGCGTATCTGCATCCCCAACAAAGCGAACCCGCCGTGCGGTGAGATCATCCCGACCGCCGAAATAATCATGGACGTCCCCGGATCGATCCAGTGAAAGGGCGTTCATTGTGAAGTCTCGGCGGCTGGCGTCCGCTCGCCAATCGTCTGTAAACGCGACTTCGGCGTGACGTCCATCTGTTGCCATATCAAGCCGAAGCGTTGTCACTTCAATCCCGCGCCCGTTCACAACGGCGGTGATCGTGCCGTGCTTTAAACCAGTTGGCACAGCCTTGATCTTGGCAGCGCCCAAAAGTGCCAGCGTTTCTTCCGGCAGCCGAGATGTCGCAATATCAATATCGTGTAAGGGTCGATCTAGCAGCGCATCCCTGACGGCACCACCGACAAACCTGGCCACATCTGGCCCTGCGCCGAGCGCATTTAGCACACGCTTAGCGCCGCCATCATTCAGTAGGCGTTGCAGACCAGGCTTCACTTTTCAGGCGCATCCGGCGTGATCAGCTTGCCAGGAATGACCTTGCCGTCTTTGAACGTCGATGGTTCATAGCGTGCAGTCGATGGCGCACCGGAGGTCCAGGCCCACGTCACCAAAACAACGGCAGCGAAAGCGACACCGCCCGCAGATAGCCACACCCAAGGCGCATCCCGAGTAGCCAGCTTGAATGATCCGAGCTTCTGGCTCTTGATCAGGATGTACAAAACTGCGGGTAGCAGCAGCGGCAATAAAATTGTTAACGCTTGGCGCATAGCGGATATAGGCTCCGTTCAGTGTTAAGCGCTTGCCATCAATTCGGCGAAGTTGACTAGCATCCCCGCCGTGGCGCCCCAAATATAACGATTTTCGTACGGCAGGACATAGAACCAGCGTTCAATGCCGTCCCGCATCGACGTCTCCTTTACGTAGTTACTCCGATCGAGTGCAAATGCCAGCGGAACTTCAAACACTTCGTCCACTTCAAATGCATCGATCTTCAGATCGAACGGCGGCTCCACCCACCCGACGATGGGTGTGACTCCATAAGCGGTCGAGGTTTCGTAGAGCGGCAGACGGCCGAGCAATGTGACATGCTCCGGTGCCAGACCGATTTCCTCTTCAGTTTCCCGCAGCGCCGTTGCGACATGATGCTCGTCTTGTGGCTCAACACCGCCGCCGGGAAAACTGATCTGGCCCGCGTGCTTTTTCAGATGGGCCGTGCGTTGGGTCAGAATAATGGTCGGGTTAGGCGAACGGTTGACGATGGCGGCGAGAACGGCTGCTGGTTTCAGCACCCGGTCCGTCCGACCGGTTAGGCGCGTTCCATCAGGCCGGAGGTCAAAATCGCTACGGGCCGGGCGCTCAATAAACTTTGATGTATCATAGACATCGTCCAAAGACTTCAGGCGCGCACTGATCTCATTTGGCTTCACGCTTCAGTCTCCCCTAAGCGGAACTGCGCACCACCGCTCGACACATAAAGAGCGCCATCTTGCTCGGTCGCAAGATTTGCCAGCTCATAAAATACGGGCCGCAAAAGACGCGCCTCCAAGTTACTTCGAACGGTTATGTAGGGACGAGGTTCGCCTGTCGCTGCATCCACGGCAATGCGCAACGGATGCTCCGCATCTAAGGTCACCCACTCATCCAAATTAGTTCGAACCTGAATGACTCCAGCATCCTCTGCCAACTCAACAGCCGTGAAAGGCACGTCATCCACATCAATCCGGCCCCTCTCCACTGGAGTTTGAAGCCAGTACTGGCCGTCATCATCCAATCGCAGCACGGTCGAAAATAGCTTTACGAGGCCAGGACGCGTGAATGACAGACCATCCCGCCACCATGTGCCGTCTTGATCGATGCGGATGCCATAATGGCCGTGATCAGCCGCAATCCTGGCGGATTTCGGCTGGTCTTCATTCAATATCTCACGAATTTTTGGCGGATCGTCTGTCATCGTCTCGTTTTCGCCATAACTTACCTCCAATCAATCCTGCGGCATGGTTCACAGGTTAGCGAGGCGGAGCCCCAAACGCTTCTGAAGACTATATACTATGCTGGCAAGCTGGGATTGCGATTCTGCGACAGAAGGATGACGGCCCTTATGAATGATGTCTCGGCGAGCGCTGCCGCAACAATGGATTTTGATCGAGCTGGCGAAATGCTAAGCTCCGCCCGCGCCGCTATCGGTGAGGTTTTCCTGGGGCAAACCCAGGTTGTTGATGAAGTGATGGCGACATTGCTTGCAGGCGGACACGGCCTTATCGTCGGTGTTCCTGGCCTCGGCAAAACGCTACTGGTGGAAACTGTTGCGGATGTGTTTGGCCTCTTCACTCGCCGCGTCCAGTTCACGCCAGATCTTATGCCAGCAGATATTCTGGGCTCAGAAGTGCTTGAGGAAGTGGGCGACGGGTCCCGCGCGTTCCGCTTTGTTGAAGGTCCTGTCTTCTGCCAATTGCTGATGGCAGACGAAATCAACCGCGCCAGCCCACGCACACAATCCGCGTTGCTTCAAGCGATGCAGGAGCGGAAAGTCGCTGTTGGCGGCCTGAACCGCCCCCTACCACAGCCATTCCATGTGCTCGCCACCCAGAACCCAATTGAGCAAGAAGGCGCTTACCCTTTGCCGGAAGCGCAGCTCGACCGCTTTCTGATGGAAATTCGCATCGATTTCCCAGACGCCGAAACCGAGCGAGCAATTTTGGATAAAACCACCGGCACAGGCCTGTCCCATGCGCCGACGGCATTCAGCGACACAGAATTGATGGAAGTCCAAGCGCTCGTCCGCGCCATGCCGATCGGTGAAACTGTGGTGGACGGCATTCTGCGCATGGTGCGTTCTGCAAGGCCGGGCGCTGACGATAGCCCGTTGCCGGTGAACGCTGTGTCGTGGGGCCCTGGGCCACGCGCCAGCCAAGCGCTTTCATTGGCTGCTCGAGCGCGGGCGCTGCTTGATGGACGCCTTGCTCCTTCAACAGATGATGTCGTGGCGTTGGCGCCTGCCATCCTCCGCCATCGCATGGCGTTGACATACACCTGTCTCTTATACACATCTCCGAGCCCACGAG
>CAJXVF010000452.1 GCA_913060845.1 uncultured Alphaproteobacteria bacterium
CGAGATGTAGAGAGGTCTCGTGGGCTCGGAGATGTGTATAAGAGACAGGAAGATACGCTTGTTTGATACCACGGCTGCTTTGGGTAGGCCCGTCGTGCCTGATGTGAAAGCTAGATAGCAAACGGCGTCCGGATCGTCCTGTTTCTCCGGAATGGCGACAGGCGCATCTAATTCCCCAGCGCTGGCGCGGCCTGCCGGGAGTTGAAACACCGCATTTACTCCCGGTAGGGCGGCTGCTGTTGCTGAAAGGTCAACAGTTCCGGCGTCAACGCCAACACCGTCTTCCGTTAGGATGACGCGCGCGGAGAGAGCCTCAATCAGGCTAACGACTTCGTCTGCAGTATAATTGTGGTGCAGGGAAGGGTTCGCGACACAGCCGATGCGGCTGGCTGCGAGCAGGGCGGCAACACCTTCAACCCGGTTGGAGAGGCGGAGTCCGATCCGGTCGCCCAACCCCAGACCTGAAGCAGCCAGATGGCCTGAAATGCGCTCAACGAGTTCCCTGAATTCAGCCCATGTCAGCCGGCGCTCAGAATCCCGAATAGCAAAGGCATTCGGGCGTTCAGATGCGTGCTTTTCAAGCAGATCACAGAACGTTTCCGGTCGCCAAAGCCCAGCCTCATAATAGCGCCGGGCAGCCGCTGGATTATGGAGGGTGAGAAGCGGGCCGATATTGGACGCCATCGCCTCAGCCTCTTATTGCCCGAAAGTGTCCGGGTCCGGCTTACGCTTCTCCCGAAATGATGCGCCTAGCTCCTTGGATTCGTTGGTTTCCAGGAATGGGCGCAGCAACAGGTCGTGGGTCACGCGGGACAATCCGGCAACGCCGCCGTGTCGCGCCAGAAATGCGTGTTTGATAGCGGCCAGCGCAAATGGGCCGCGCTCAGCAACATCCATGGCCATTTTGCGGGTTTCTTCGCGAAGGTCAGAGTCTGGCACCACGCGATTGATAAGACCGCGCTCTTTGGCTTCAGCAGCGGAGAGGCGGTCATTCAGCATCCACATTTCTTTGGCGCGTTTCGTGCCCACAAGGTCTTCCAGGCGCCAAGTGCCATATCCAGCGTCAAACGAGCCCATCATCGGCCCAACCTGGCGGAATACCGCGCTTTCCTTAGCAATTGTCATATCACAGACGACCTGAAGTACGTTGCCGCCGCCGACTGCGTAGCCATTGACGCTGGCGATGACCGGCTTCTGCAGCCGCTCAATGCTCTCATAGATTTCCAGCGTTGGCAGAACGCCTGGATACAGCAGCGTATCCTCCATGCCAGATTTCTCACCGCCGATGCAGAAAAACCGATCGCCAGAGCCCGTTAGCACGACCACACGCGTGCGTGTCTCCCGGCGGATATCGTTCATGCAGTCCCGCAGCTCATGGCACATGGTCTCATTGAACATGTTGCCGCCCTCAGGCCTGTTCAGCGTGATCCAGCCAATGGGGCCGTCTTCTTCATAGAGGATGGTTTCAAAGGACATTTGCTATTCCGATACTGTGAACGTCGTTAGACACAAATTGTAAGGGATAGGAGAGCGTTGGGGAAAGGGTGCGATGCCAGCAAACTGCGCTTCGTTCTCGGATATATCAATAAGTCCGATAAGGTATATTATGGGAAATCCCATATTGCCGATATAAGGCAAACCCTGACATCAGCCCTGAATTTCCAGCCCATCGGATGCAGGCTCGACGCCATCAGGAAGCTCAGACATAAGCGATTGGTAGTCCATCGATGCATTCATATGCGTGAGATAAATCTTCTCTGGTCCAATAATGTCAGCCCAGCGCAGCACCTGATCTAACCCGGCGTGTACCTGGTGCGGCTCGCGTCGCAGGCAGCCGACAATCCAAGTCTTTACGCCCTTAAGCGCTCTTAAGGCTTCTGCGTCTAACTTCACAACATCTGTCGAGTATGCAATGTCGCCAACGCGGATGCCCGTCGTGCGGCAAACGCCATGGTCCTGTTCAAATATACGCAGCGCAGCATTGCCAATCTTGAGATCGCCATTCTCGATTGGATTGGCACCCAGGCTTGGCTTGAACCAGCCAAATTGTGGCCGCGGCGGCTTGAATACGTAATCGAAGCGCCGCGCGATTTCTGTCAAGCATTCGTCATATCCAAATGCAGGTATTTGCTTCTGCATCTGGTGGTTAAGTGCACGAATATCATCTATTCCATGAACATGATCAGCATGGCCATGGGTGTAAATAATGCCATCAATTGGTCCCGAACCGGCCCGCAGAAACTGTTCGCGGAAATCTGGCCCGGTATCGACCATAATACGCTCGCCATCGCTCTCAATCAGGACGCTGGCACGGGTTCGTCGATTGCGTGGATCGCTTGGGTCACACTGGTCCCATTCGCCGGTAATGTAGGGAACGCCTGATGACGAGCCGCTGCCAAGAACCGTCAGCTTCATGCGTCGGCGAGCCCAGCGGCCTTAGTGAACAGCCGTGCGAAGTTGGCCGTCGTCGCCTCAGCTATTTCTTCTTCAGATACGCCTTTAAGTTCGGCCAATTTTCGCGCTGTATGAACAATATAGCCCGGTTCGTTCGGCTTGCCTCGCATAGGAATAGGCGCCAAGAACGGTGAGTCTGTTTCGACTAAAAGCCGGTCAAGCGGCACATCCGCAGCGATATCCTGCACATCCTTAGCGTTCTTGAACGTGAGAATACCGGCGAGCGACACATACATGCCGAGCTCCAGCGCCTGTTCAGCCACATCACGGCCAGATGAGAAGCAATGGAGTACGCCCTTAAGCCCCTCGCCCGATGCTTCTTCCTTCAGGATGGTAATGGTGTCAGCGTCCGCATTGCGCGTATGGACGATGAACGGTGTGCCAGTTTCATTTGACGCACGGATATGGCGGCGGAAGCTTTCCTGCTGCTGATCACGCGGGCTGTTGTCGTAGAAGTAGTCGAGGCCAGTTTCACCAAGGCCAGCGACGTCTGGGCGGCTGCCCCAAGCAACGAGCTCGGCTTCCTCTGGAATGCCATTCTCACTAACCCGGTGCGGATGCACGCCAACAGCGGCCATCACATGCGGGCTGTGTTCAGCTGCAATTGCGATGACGTCTTCTGCGGCAGAAAGCCTAGTCGCAATCGTCAACATGCCGCGCACGCCAGAGCGAACGGCTCTGGAGACGGCTTCTGCGCGCGCCTCAGGCTCCAACATATCCAGGTGGCAGTGGCTATCGACGAGGCGGATCATGCGCCCTCTTCTTCCTCCTCGCCCTGTCTCTTATACACATCTGACGCTGCCGACGAATA
>CAJXVF010000453.1 GCA_913060845.1 uncultured Alphaproteobacteria bacterium
GAGATGTAGAGAGGTCTCGTGGGCTCGGAGATGTGTATAAGAGACAGATCCATGCCTGCTCCTGGGTTGAGAGCCAACGACGCTCATGCACCATGGCTGAGAGCGCCTCCGCCCGCGCTTCAAGCACTGGCCAGTCAACATCCTGACTTGCGGCCATCAGCGCCAAGATTGCAGCTGCATTCCGAACATTGGAGCCATAGGTATAATAATGCGCGTCATTTTGTGCGTTTGAGGTCATCGGAATGGTTGCGAACAGTGCGCGCGCCCTGCCCCTATCGCCAACGGCAGAGAGGCTGGCAGCAACAAATGCGCGGCCAAGGCTGGTCGGCTTTATGCTTGGCAGCTGCGCCGCGAACCGGCGGACCCGCGCTGGATCAGCCACACCCGCTTTTGCCCTGACATAAAGCGCATATGCGGCACCCGTGCCGCCTGGCGATCTGTCGAAGCGGTAGCGAATATCCGCCAAGCCGCTTAAGCGCGTCAACGCCCTGTCTAATGCGGCCTGGGGAACTGCGTATCCAGCCTGTTTTGCATCGACGAGGAAGTCGGTGACATAGGCAGAAATCCATACACCAGCTTCACTTTGGCTGTTCCAGAAACCAAATCCACCGCTGCTAGACTGCATGCCCAGCAATCGCAGAACGCCTTTGTCCACGGCATCTGCTGGCAGGCCAGCATGGCTGATCCGCAAAGCGCTTTGGAGCGCTTTTACGTGGAGCAGCGGCATTGCCTTAGATGTCGTCTGTTCAGCGCAGCCGTAGGGATATCTGGACAGGCCTGCCAAAATCGACGGCAAGTCCAAGTCTGGCAGCGGATTAACGCCAAGCACGACGTTTGTCGTCTCTGGATACAGACCAGCCAGCAGAGACGGATCAACCGTCAGCGAAGCGCCGGGCTTGAGCTTGGTGAGGAACTTCCGGGTTTGTGTCGCTGCAGCTGGGCGGGTGCTGATTGTGCGGCGGCGTTCGAAAGTCTTGCCGTTTGGTCCCGTCACGGTCAGGACGATTTCAGTGTCACCGGGTACAATCGCCAGCACTTCGAAAGCTGTGCGCGCATCTGGATCGCCGGGCTTCAAATTCGCTGTCAGAACAGCGTTTTCCGGTGCGCCAATCACGCCAGATGTTGTCAGCTCTGTACGGTATTCGCCTGCTGGGCCAGAAAGATTGCGGATGGATACGCTAATGGCGGCTGTATCGTTCGGGCTTAAGAACCGCGGCATCGCTAGCGTTGCGACCACAGGGCGGCGCACAAGCATGGTGGATTCAGCGGCACCGACGCGTTCCTGATTCCAGGCCTGCGCCATGATGCGGACACGGCCCGTGAAATATGGAAGGTCAAGTGAGATAACGGCTTTGCCAGATGGGTCCGTTTGCACAATGCCGCTAAAGATCGCCAACACGGGCTGCGTTTTCTTCGGCAGATTGGAGAGCTGGTTGGCGTTCGCATCAGCCTCCGCATCACCACCACTTCGAACCCGTCCAACAACAGAGCCCGCTGCGTCAATGAATTGGCCGTATACGTCTCGCAATGCCAAGCCTAGGCGGCGCTTGCCAAGGAAATGTGCCTCTGGATCGGGAGATTTATAACCTGTGAGACCAAGTACACCGTCATCAACAGCGGCGACCGTCACATAGGCTGGATCCCCTGCAGTACCAGCGCCAAGCTGCACGGTCACGTTTACCTGCCGTTCAGGCTCCGTCGTTTCAGGCGCTTGCATCGTTACATCTAGCGTTTTGGGCGCTGGATCGAAGGCGATCCATTGTGCGCCAATAGCCCGGCGGGGCGCTTGTGTGCGCTCGCCATCGGCTTTGCCAAATGCGTTGACCAGCAGATAGACGCCTGCAGCACCCGTATCAGGAAGTTTCACATTGATTTCGCCACCAGATGCCGGGATCGACGCCATGTCGGTAGAATGGACCGCGCTATCAGCAACCGTCACCATCACCTGGGCATCGAACGGTGGCTCAATTGTCACCCGAACGCTGTCACCGGAATTATGTGGACCTGGGCCAGCGACTATTTTGACTTTGTCCGGTGCCGGGTCCGTCCCTGCGCCCGCACCCCACCATCCGGCATGGAAGCGAATGCTGGTAGCCGCACCAGTGGCTGGATCGGTCACATCCAGGCGGAAGCGGCCCCAATCATCGAAGCGTCTAGAGACCAGCGCAGGGCTATCGGTGGCTATGTTAAGGGTGCCAGCATCGACAAGGCCGGCATCCAGGTATTGCACCCGATAGTCCCAGCGCCCGCCGGCATCAAACCAAATATACTCATATTCCTCGCGGATAATCGCGTATTCTAGCGTTCTGGCTTCTGGCGTCCCGGACGCAGCAAGCGCCACGACATTGAAGCTGGCCACAGCACCTTGCTGAATGCCGCCATCTTCAAACAATGGTTTGACACCAATCAGTTGCGGCAAGTTCTTCAAGGAGACCGTTGTCCGCGCGACGATGGGCCTGCCGCCAATATCAAAGACGCTGGCCTTGATTTGAGCTTCCAGCGGACGTGTGGTAGCCGGAAGGTCGTCCAAATCAACCGCGATTGCTGCGGCACCGCTTGCATCTGTTTCGCCCAAGCCAAGCCCAAGCCTAACCCCCGTTACGGTGGATTCCTGAGCAAGCCCAAACTTATAGCCTTTAAAGGCGGGCGCTGGGTCCCGTGCTTCACGAACCGTCGCAGCCACTTCAACAGGAATATCGGCGGCTGGGGCGCCATATAGAAAATCTGCCTGAACCGTCGCCATAATGGATTGGCCATCGCGATTTGCTTCGACGGCGGCTTCAATGCGCGGTGGGACAAAGTCTTCCACCAAGAAGCTGACCGCCCCAATGGCTTCGCCTTTTGCAGATGCATGCAGGCTAGCGCGCCATTTGCCAGTGGCCGCTGTGGGCGGCAGTGAGATGGTTGCGGAATATCCCCCTGCTCCTTTATCGCGGAGTGAGCGCCGATAGACTTCAAGCCCACCTTGGCGGACGACACGCAATGTTAGCGGTTGGCTTTCGACAGCGGTGGAACTGGGGGAACGGAGCAATGCTGTGAAATGCACAGGCTCACCAGGACGGTACACACCGCGCTCGGTTCTTAGATACGCATCGAGAACCCCTGGTGCTGGCCTGCCATCGACACCACGATCCGACAGATCAAGCGATGATCGATTGAGGTCCAGATAGACAAAATCACCTGCCTCACCGTAGGCTAGGACGGAATGCGGTGTCGCATTGCCTTCACCGCGCAAATAACCGGCGGCGAAATTTCCTAGCCCG
>CAJXVF010000454.1 GCA_913060845.1 uncultured Alphaproteobacteria bacterium
GTAGAGAGGTCTCGTGGGCTCGGAGATGTGTATAAGAGACAGATTCTGGATAACGCCATCAAGTTCACCGACAAAGAAGGCTTGGTGACGCTGGAGTATTCCTTGGAGGAGAATGGCGATCTACGTCTCCTCGTCAGCGATACTGGATGCGGTATCCAAAGTGAAAAACTGGCTGAGATTTTCAAAGCCTTCAAACAGGCTGACGAAAACTTGAACCGCAATTATGAAGGTGCGGGACTTGGCCTTTATTTAGCGCAATCCTTGATCACTCAACATAATGGTCGGATTGAAATTGAAACATCGCCTGGAGACGGTGCCCGCGTATCGATCATTCTACCGGGTGAGCGCCTGCTTGCCGCCATGGACGAAGACGATCTGACTGTCATGGACGATGGTGATGATGAAACGACCGCCAGCGTGATTCTTGTAGTGACCCATGCCGGCCAACGCTATCAGGCATTTGCCAGCGCCAATGAATTCGTAATCGGCCGATTAAGCGCAAACGCAAAAGCCGGTGACGTTGATCTGGTCATTGATGACCGGCGTGTCTCCCGCCCCCATGCGCGTCTAGTCTGGATCGACGGCCAGTTCCATTTGGTGGACGAAAGTCGGCGCGGCAGCTTTGTTGTGAATGCGGATGGCGACATTGAGCATGTGGCGATGAATGTCAGCGCGCCTTTATCCGGTGCGGGCAAAATTACCCTTGGCGATCCGCCAGACAGCGTTGAGCCCGTCACGATCGAGTATGCCATCAGCGTTCTGGACGCGGCGGCGACGTGACTGCCAATGCCGACCTGACAGAAGAAAATCCAACCGAGACCGGTCTGTCAGCAGAAGATCAGACAGAATCAGGGTCTACCGTGACCATGGCGTCCGCAAAGTGGGGTGCGCTACTGCTAGATGTCGCGACCTTAACGCGCCAAGGCGGTGGACGGCGGGCGAATAGCGATGCGATGCTTTCCAGACCCGCTTTCGGCCTTTTCGCCGTCGCCGATGGGGTGAGCACCTTGCCTGGGGCGGCAGAGACATCCCGGCGCTGCCTGACCTATTTATCGCTCGGCCTGGAGGGTGCAGAAAATCCAACCAGCGAATCCGTGGGCACCGCTATCAAGGGCATTAACGGTCGGCTCTTCGCAGAAAGCCGGTCGCAACGGTCAAACGTCAAAGGCGGACCCGGCGCTATGGGCGCAGGCATGGGGGCTTGCACACTCGCTGGCATGCTGTTGAAACCAGATAGCGCGCTTGATTTCACGGTTTTCCACGTGGGCGATGCCGAAGTTTGGATCAATCTTGATGGTGATGTGGCGCGCGTGACCGAACCGCAGCAGGTGCAACGGCCTTCTACGCGCGATCCTTCAAAAATGGTCACACGCCTTGCCGCCGCCATGGGTGCCAAGCCAACTGTATCCCCCATCGTTCAGCAGTTTGATGCGAGCAGTTCAGGTGCTGCTGTAATTTGCACAGATGGTATCGCAGGTGCAACCGAACTTGCAGCGGACCCATGGTTTTCTTCAGCAACGTCAAATGACGTGTTTGAGGAACGACTTATGTCTTACATTCAGGACAGCCAGATGGATGATGCGTCTGTCGTGGCACTCCGTTGGCGACCTGCTACAGCGTAACCATTCCCATTTTCTGATCTACGCCGCAGTATAGAGCCCACACCCCCGACATACCGGGAATGGGACCTATGAAAATAGACGACTGCATCAATCTGGAAGACCTACGCGCGCTTGCCAAAAAGCGCATCCCAAAGATCGTCTATGACTTCGTCGAAGGCGGCGTGGACGACGAAGAAGGTCTGACGACAAACCGCAATGCGTTCGCCCGTCGTGCCCTGGCACCGCGATATATGGTCGACATTTCCAAGATCGACCAATCAACGACCCTGTTCGGCCACACATATTCAAGTTGCTATGGCATTGGCCCCACCGGCGGTATCGGCAACTTTCGCCGTGGCGGAGACTTGATGCTGGCCGCCGCCGCCAAAGACGCGAATATTCCGTTCGTTATGTCTGGCGCTGCCACTGCGCGGATGGAAGATTTGGCAGACATCGCCCCCGACCATGGCTGGTACCAGCTCTATACAGCCAAGGACCGGTCGATTAGCGAAGATCAAATCAAGCGCGTTGCAGACCTGGGTATTCCAGCACTGATGATCACCGTAGACGTGCCGACCACCCCTAACCGTGAGCGCAATCGCCGCAACGGATTTGGCCGCCCGCTCCGGCTTTCACTGGCCTCCAAACTTGATGCGCTGCGCCGTCCATTCTGGATGAAGGATTATGCCAAACACGGCATCGCCATGATGGAGAACTGGCGGAAATATGCGCCACCAGGCGCTTCCGCTGAAGAGGTCGGTGAGTTCGTCGCCACGCAACTGCCAACCAGCTTGCAATGGAAAGATATCGAGACCTTCCGCAAGCTCTGGCCGCGCCCACTTATCCTAAAAGGCATTATGCGGACGGATGATGCACAGCGCGCCGCCGATATCGGTGTGGACGGCCTGATCGTCTCCAATCACGGCGCCCGCCAACTGGACCGTGCACCCTCCGCCCTTGATGTGCTGCCGCATCTGGACGCCGCCGTTGGCGACCGCATGACGTTGATGATTGATGGCGGGTTTCGCCGTGGGTCAGATATCGTGATCGCCAAGGCGATGGGTGCCAAGTTCGTATGGCTTGGGCGCCCGACCCTCTATGGGGTTATCGCGGGCGGTGATGCGGGTGCGGCCAAGGCTGTTCATATCGTCCATGATGAAATCAAGAAAATCATGGCGCAAATCGGCTGCCCGGCGCTTGATCAGCTTGGGCCAGATTATCTATTTGATGAAATCATGATGGGCCGCAACGCCCCACAATAACCGCAACGAAAGCCTCGTTTCATGTCAAAGCGCATCGTATTTGTAACAATTTTCCCCGTCGCCGCCGATTTCGGGCGGGATATGGTCCCCGCCGGGTATGATCTGGTCGTGACTGAAGCCGGTAGTGCTGAGTATAAGGCCGCATTGGCGGACGCTGAGTATCTCGTCGGCTTCGTCGATATGCTGGTGCAGAATCAACTGTTCGCTGATGCGCCCAACCTGAAGCTGATCCAGCTTTTGAGTGCTGGCTATAACAGCGCTGACATCGAATCCGCCCGCAAGGCTGGCGTGCCAATCTGTAATAATGGCGGCGCAAATTCCACAGCCGTATCAGAGCTGTCTCTTATACACATCTCCGAGCCCACGAGACCTCTCTACATCT
>CAJXVF010000455.1 GCA_913060845.1 uncultured Alphaproteobacteria bacterium
GGCGGCACCTGGGCGAGCGCGTTCAGTTTCGGGCCGACGACGCGGAGCAGCTGCTTCGGCGCGTGCCTCTGCTTCACGGCGCGCTGCGTCGATCTTCTCGCGCTCAACGACTTCAGCCTGCTTTAGAGCCAGCATCTCACGCTCTTCTTGCGAGAGTTCGGGCTCTGGTTCCGGCTTGGGCTCTGGTTCCGGCTCAGGTTCTGGAGCAGGTGGTAGCGCTTCCGCTTCGGGAGTAGCCTCAACTTCAGGGGTTGGCGTAGCTTCAACAGTGGGTGCTGCAGCGTCCGCATCAACCGCCTCTGCTTCAACAGCAGGTGCCTCTTCGACGACAGGCGCTGCCTCAACAGGCTTGACCACGGGCGCAGCGCGTACGGGACGCGGCGGTAAAGGCGGTGGTGCCGCGACTGCACTCTCGCCAGATTTCAGCGCCTGAATTGCGCGGAGGCGCTTCTCGCGCTCAATATCGCTCTGGGCGCCAGCTTGTCCGCCGCCGCCACTACGATCACCGGAGCCTGCACGTGGACGCTTCACCTCAACGGTGACGGTCTTGCTGCGGCCTCGTGAGAAGCTCTGCTGCACCTTGCCGACGCTAACAGTCTTCTTTGCCTCAGGCTTACTGCCAAGCTTACCGCCTAAGCGGAGTTTGCCAGGTTTGCGTTCTGTGGTTTCGTCGCTCATCTGTCCTCAACCCTCCCTGTCGGAGGCATCGAATGCGGCCTTGCGCGCACGCTGCCCATTCGGAACCTTTGGCTCATCGAGCCCATCACGGCGCGCGGCTTCACGCGCCAGCATTTCTGCAAACTTACCTTTTGATATCAAGGCGTTCACAACTCTTTCACGACCCATAGCTGAGCCCAGCGCATAGGAGTCCATCCGATCAAAGACCGGTGCACCATTGCCCATGCGCTCCAACCGACGCCGAGATGCTTCTGCAGAATCAGAAGCCACAACGACTAATCCAACCGGATGCTTACGCGCAAATTCCCGCGCTTGCTCCCAGCCAACCGCCAATTGCCCAGCGGCACGGGCCAGGCCCAGCAGTTCGCCAATACGACGATCCATCAGGCCAACTGTCATGTCGACGAGATTTTCAGGTGTCGTAACATCGGCTTTAAAGGCGCTTTTGAACCGGTTTGTCTTAACCGCTTTGGCCAAAGCATCGCGCTTTGGCAGCACCCACACACCCCGGCCCGGAAGCCGCATACCGACATCTGGCGTTACACGCCCATCAGGATCGACGACAAACCGTAGCATTTCTTCACGCGGTTTCTTTGTCCGCGTAACAATACAGCGTCGCATGCCAGGATCACTGGGCGCACCGCCCCCGTCACTCGCCGTGCCCTTCCGGGCCTGGCGCGCGCCGTTCGTATCAGTCGTGGCGGCGGTCATATTCATGTGGTTCGGTTTGGCCCTAATCCTAATGTGTGTAGTGCGTGGTTACATCTTATTGCGCCGGCGCGTCAGCGGCTTCTTCAGCCGCCTCACCGCCTTCAGCAGTTTCTTCGTCTTCATACCACTCCGCTCGGAGTGCCATGATCAAGCCATCAGCTTCCTCAGCGGAGAAGTCACTGCCTGCGATGCCAGCGGCCAGGGCCTCAGCGTCGAGTTCAGCGATATCGTCCACAGTTGCGACCGGGACAGCCGGGTTGGTGATGTAGCGGAACTCATCGCTCGCCAGATCAGCCAAATCGTCCAGCTTCAACACGCCACATTCGCCAAGCCGCACAATCTGCGCCAGCGTCAGACCCTCAATGCGGTCGATGTCCTCAGAAACGCCCAGTTCCGCCCGGCGCGCTTCAAGGCGCGCCTGCTCAGCGGTAACGTAATCAAAGGCGCGGCGCTTAAGCTCTTCTGCGATATCGTCGTCAAAGCCTTCAATGCTCCCAAGTTCCGCAGCATCGACATAGGCAACTTCTTCAACGGTCGAGAATCCTTCAGCGACCAGCAGATGCGCGATGACCTCATCAACATCAAGCGTGTCGATGAATGCCTGGGAACGAACCTTGGATTCTTCCTGGCGGCGCTCTGATTCTTCCTGTTCGGTCAGGATATCGATGGACCAACCGCTAAGCTGGCTCGCGAGGCGCACATTCTGCCCGCGACGGCCAATTGCCAGTGACAACTGATCGTCGGGGACAACAACGTCAATACGCCCGTCATCCTCATCGATAACAATCTTGGAAACTTCGGCTGGCGCTAATGCATTCACGACGAACACAGCCGGGTCTTCAGACCAGGGAATGATGTCAATCCGCTCGCCCTGAAGCTCTGCAACAACTGCCTGCACGCGACTACCGCGCATACCAACGCAAGCGCCAACCGGATCAATTGAAGCGTCGTGGCTAATCACGCCGATTTTAGCGCGACTGCCTGGATCACGGGCCGCAGCCTTAATCTCAATAATGCCGTCGTAAATCTCGGGCACTTCCTGCGCAAACAACGACACCAGGAATTCTGGGCGTGTGCGGGACAGGAAAATCTGTGGGCCGCGTGTTTCTTCGCGAACGTCATAAATCTGTGCACGAACCCGGTCATTGCGCCGGAAATGCTCCCGGGGGAGCAATTCATCACGGCGGATGATGGCTTCTGCGCGGCCAAGATCGATAATAACGTTGCCAAACTCAAGCCGTTTGACGGCACCGTTAACGACCTCGCCAATCCTACCAGAGAATTCTGCGTACTGGCGGCTGCGCTCGGCTTCACGAACCTTCTGCACAATAACCTGCTTGGCAGTCTGTGCGGATACGCGACCAAAATCGACTGGCGGGAGATCATCAACGATTTCATCGCCAACAACCACGCCCGGCTTAAACCGTTGTGCTGCTGTAACAGGAAGCTCCGCCGATTCGTTTTCGATCTCGGCGTCGTCCTCAACAATGGTGCGATAACGCGCAAGCGTCACTTCACCCGTGCGACGGTCAATTTCCGCACGGATATCGTGCTCAAGACCATACTTCGAGCGACCCGCCCGCTGAATAGCCTCTTCCATCGCCTGGAAAACTTCTTCCCGGTCGATGCCTTTGTCCCGTGCGGCCGCGTCTGCGACCTGCAGCAACTCGCCGCCAAAGATGTGCGCCATCTTGTGTCAGCCCTCTCCGTTCTGGCCTGGCTGGTCTTCCGCGAATGCGGCCAGCAAGGCGTCCGTCATAATCAGTTTGGCCCGGCGGACTTCAGCAAGCGGAATCCGAACCTCGGCCTCCCCCTGTCTCTTATACACATCTGACGCTGCCGACGAAT
>CAJXVF010000456.1 GCA_913060845.1 uncultured Alphaproteobacteria bacterium
CGAGATGTAGAGAGGTCTCGTGGGCTCGGAGATGTGTATAAGAGACAGATGCTTACGCGCTCGCGAACCGCATCAAGACCCCAGGATAGAATCAATTCCATGCTGGTCGCAGCCACGTCAAGCGAAACAAAGAAGTCGCGCTCACCCATGTCGAACCGGCGAGGGCATTGTCAGAGCAATCTGACTTGAGCCGGTGAGTGGTGATCCATACCCTTCTCGGATGAGAAACCCGTTCCGCTGCTTCAATAGTTCCTCCGAGGTGATCCTCGTTGCGGTCATGATGTACGTTCGCTATCCGCTGTCGCTGCGCCAGGTCGAGGACATCCTGTTCGAACGCGGCATCGACATCAGCCATGAGACAGTCCGTTTCTGGTGGAACCGCTTCGGGCCGTTATTCGCTTCTGAGATCCGCAGACGGCGGGTCCACCAACGTTCATATTCACTTTGGCGTTGGCATGTCGATGAAGTTTTTGTGCGGATCAACGGGGTCCAACATTATCTTTGGCGCGCGGTCGATCATGAGGGCGAGGTCATCGAAGTCTTTGCCTCCAAACGCAGAAACCGAAAGGCTGCGCGTAAGTTTTTGCGCCGCGCGATGAAGCGGTACGGAAGCCCAAAGATGATAGTAACCGATCGCTTAGCCTCGTATGGTGCGGCGCTCAGAACGTTAAAGATGAAGCTGCGCCAACGATGCGGACGCTGGCTGAACAACCGAGCGGAAAACTCACACCAACCTTTCCGAAGACGGGAAGGGGCCATGGCACGGTTCAGGGACATCAAGACCCTACAGAAGTTCGCCTCAAGCCACGCGGCTGTCCATAATCACTTCAACCTCGAACGCCATCTCGTCAGTCGATCCACATTCAAGCAGAACCGTTCTGCTGCACTTGCAGAATGGCGGAAGCTTGCTGCCTGAACTAAAGGCCGAGCCGATTTATGGAGACCCTTTATTATTGGTCTGACACCACCCTAAAGAGACCATCGCGCAAAAGCCGCGATATGTCGGCAGATAGTCAGTCTCTATATCCGCTGTAAGTGCCGAAGCGACAAATATTCGTCAGTAATGTCAAAATGTTACCTCTGTCGCGGCTGTGGTGACAGGTTCGCAATGAAAAGCGTGGTGGGCCCGGCAGGATTCGAACCTGCGACAACGCCGTTATGAGCGGCGGGTTCTGACCGCTGAACTACAGGCCCTGGGGGAAATTTTCCCGCGCGAAGATTTATAGCGCTGTCAGCGGCGGAGCGCTACGCCATCTTTTAGGATGTGACGTTTAGGGTTTTGCGCGGACTCCAAAGATGGCGCTGCCGACGCGGACATGGGTTGCGCCAAGTTCTGCTGCTGCTGGAAAATCGGCGCTCATCCCCATGGAGACTTGGGCTAGGCCAAGCTCGTCCGCCATGTCTTTCAGGAAGGCGAAATGGGGGGCGGGGGCGTCTTCGGCTGGGGGAATGCACATTAGGCCGACGATATTGAGGCCATGTACATCCTGGCACTCTTTCACAAATGCAGCTGTATCTGCTGGTGCTACGCCAGCCTTCTGTGGTTCCTGACCGGTATTGACCTGAACGAAGCAAGGCAGCGCGCGGTCTGCGTCTGCCATGGCGCGGGCGAGAGCGGCGGCGATGCGGGGGCGGTCAACCGTCTGGATCACATCAAATATCCGCACGGCATCTTTTGCTTTGTTGGTCTGGAGCGGGCCGATCAGGTGCAGTTCCATATCTGGATAGCTGGGGCGGCGCTGTGTCCAACGGCCATCGGCTTCCTGCACACGGTTTTCGCCGAAAATGCGTAGGCCTGCATTTAATGCGGCGTCCACACGTTCATCCGGCTGTTGCTTCGACACGCCAATCAGCGCGACGGCACCTTTGGTGCGGCCGCCATCGGCCTCTGCCTGGGCGATGGCGGTGCGCACATCGTCTAAGTTTGCAGCGACTTCAGCATCGATAAAGGACTGGGACATAGCGGGCGGTCTCTTCAGGTGGGATTGCCGTCAGCGTCAAGATAGCCGAATTCGGTCATCACGTCCCGGTGCCGTTCGACCATGAGTTCGACGAGATATGGCGCTAGGTCTGTGCGCCATTGCCCGGCTGTGCCAGCGCGGAAAAATTGCTGCTGATTGCGGGATTTTTCGTTGAAGCCCTTAAGCGCTTCCTGGCTTTGCAGGGCGTCAAACGTGGAATGGCCAACGGCTTGGGCGAGCTTCGTCTCATCAATAGGCTGACGCAACATATTCAGAACCTGACGGAGGGCCTTGCCCGCATCGGCCTGCATATCCTCATAGCGAAGCACGGTGCGCGCGAGGCCGGGCGCACGCGTCCAGCCGCGCACATGGGCGGACCAGTTGCCGAGATATTCTGGCGCCCGGCCAGCACGGCTCATCGTGATCAGGTTTTCGCTTGAGATTGCATCCACGGTGTCGGTGTGCGAGAGGCCATAATGGTCGGCATAGGAGAGCACAACATCAAGCGGATTTCTAAGGATATAGACCGCACCCGCCGTTACGTCCGGGGTGATCGTTGGCACGCCGTGCAGCATGCGCAATGCGCTATGGGTTTTCGCGAACACGAGGTTCTGATTGATGTTAGCGATCGCTGCATGGGCTTTGGGCTTTAGCGGCATGATGTCTTCAAGCGCTGCGTTTGGTAGCTTGCGTCCGGCAGCGCGCTCATAGGCCCATATGCCAGAATCCGCCAATGCGAAGGCCGGCAGCTTATTAATGTCGACGCCCGCTTCACTGCCCGCGATATAGTTCGCCAGGAGCGCACGCGCCCAGGTGTTTCCAGATTTTGGGAATGAGGCAAGCCAGAGGATCGGCATGAAATTATCTCTGTGGCGGTGTTGAATAAGGGCGCGACGGGACGGGCAGACGGCCAGAAAGTAGAATCTTCACACTGATAAAGACAAGCCTTCAAATCAAGATAAGCCACTGATATCAGTGAAAGGGTCGTGGGCATCTACGTCATTTCATGTCAATGTGGTATTGACCTCGCATGAGTTGGTTGTTTCAAAATTAGACAACAGTTAAAATTGAGTAAATTCAGCGATTTATTCAAAATATCGAACACTTGCAGCAGTGTACTTTGAATCGCACCCTAATATTTGAATAGAATTCGGTTTCATATATTGCGTAGTGCAGGTTTTCGGCGCAGATTAAATCGCGTTATACTGCGCTCACTCCAGAACCGGAAACTTCTCGTGTGTAATGACGCGGAAGTTGTCTGA
>CAJXVF010000457.1 GCA_913060845.1 uncultured Alphaproteobacteria bacterium
GTGACGTTCAAATCAGGTTTGCTTGATCGCGTTGCACTTCGCGTCGGAATCCACCCCCGGACCTGAAGACCTACACCGGCATCAACCAGAACTATGCCTGGGGCCATGACAGCTGGAAATTCTATAGCTTGGCCATGGCGAAGCTGGACCCGGCTTCCAAAGCCTCCAGCAACCCACAGTTCCCGAAGATCTTCTCCGGCCAGTATTCGGCTGAAATCTCCACCTTGTCCTTGGACAAAGCGGAAGTCGTGCATTCCAGCTTCTGGGACGGCGATATTGAAGCCTTCGTACTGCAAGCCCTGGTTCGTGGCTTCTTTGAAGACAAGAAGTTCGTATCTGTGGTTGGCGCATCTGCCGTTGACAGCCTTGGCAAGAAATTCCCCAAGGGTGTTGTTATGGGGACGCGTGGCCCATACGGCCTGCTGACACGTTTTGATCGCTCCCGCCCGCTGAACAACTGGTTCGTGGACTCCTACAAGGCGCGCTATGGCGTGTACCCAACGGGTCCCTCATACCAGTATGCAAAAGCGGTGCTGTACTACAAACTGGGCATGGACAAAGCAGCTGCAATGGCTGGCAAGTTTCCAACTCAGGATGAAGTTGTCGCGGCCCTCAAAGGCATGGAGTTTGAAAGCTTCGGCGGCTCAGTGAAAATGGCCCTCGGTGGCGGCCATCAGGCGATCCATGAGGTCGGCTATGGCATCACCACATGGGACAAGGAAAAGAAGGCACCGTCTGCTACAGACGTCAAATTCTATTCCGCCGAATGCATCAACCCGCCGGAAGGAACGCTTGCAGCTGATTGGCTGGAGCAGGGCATGCCCGGCGCTAAGTGCTAATCAGCACTGCTTGCTGACTTAAGACTCTGGCCGGGGCGATGGAAACGTCGCCCCGGCCATTGCTTACCTTCTTTCAAGCCACCTTTTTGGCGATTTTTTGGCGATTTTTGCCAATTTTTTGGCTGAGGCGCACGACACATGCAGCTTCTCATTACAATTCTTTTGGATGGGCTGACCTACGCATCCTATCTGTTCATCGTTTCCGTTGGCCTGACGATTGTTTTCGGGGTTTTGAAAATCCTGAACGTCGCCCATGGCGCATTTTATGCCTGGGGCGCTTATGCAGCGGCCTACGCGATCACCTATGCCAGCGACATGGAATATGCCGACTAGATAGGCTTTGTTTGTATTTTCCTCGCCGCCGCCGCTGTCGGCGTTGTGCTTGGCGTTATCATTGAACGTGTGATCCTCCGCCATATGTATGCACAGGATGAAGTGCTGATCGCGCTTGCCACCTTCGGCATCTTCCTGATTTTGGAAGATGTGATCCTGCTGGTATTCGGCGTTAACCCGTACTTTGCCTACCAACCAATGGCGCTGCTAGGCCGCGTTCCAATGGGCGGCATTAGCCGAGACGTCTATTCGTTTACGTTGATGGCGCTCGCTTGCGTCGTTGCCTTCAGCTGCTGGTGGGGCTTGACCCGCACCAAATGGGGCAAGCTGATCAGCGTGGTCATCTATGACCGCGAAATCAGCCAAGCCATGGGCATCAACGTTTCCATGGTCTACCTGATCGTATTCGTGATTGGCGCTGGCCTGGGCGCGCTTGGCGGGGCTTATGTCGCGCCGACACTTTCTGTAGCACCCGGCTTCGGCATCGACGTTATCGTGATGAGCTTCGCCGTCGTCGTAATCGGCGGCATGGGATCAATACCGGGGGCGCTGATTGGCGCGCTAATGGTGGGCATCCTACGTGCTGTCGCCGTTCACAAGATGCCAGAGCTGGAATTGTTCGTCGTCTTCGCTGTAATGGCAGGCGTGCTGATCATCCGGCCTGAGGGGCTGTTCGCCCCGGCCAAAGCCCGAACCATTTAAGGAGGGACGGCAGCGATGTTGCAAATTCTGCGCTCTGACAAAACCGTCCGCTGGACATTGTTCGGCTTTTTCGTCCTGGCCGTCGCCAGTAATTTCATGCCGACCTGGGTCCAGAATAACCTGATGTTCGGCCTGGCCCGCGGCCTCGCCGTGTTGGGGCTGATGGTGTTGTGGCGGACGGGCCTGATCTCGTTTGGCCATGCGCTCTACTTCGGTATTGGCGCTTATGCCGTAGCATTGGCGGATAAGCATTTTGGCGTTTCAGACATCTTCGTCCGCTTGATCCTCGCGATGGGTGCCGCAGGATTTGTCGGTCTCTGCTTGGGCTTCATCCTCCGGAAATACCGCTCCATCTTTTTCGCCATGCTGAGCTTGGCGTTCTCCATGGTGCTATACGGCGTATTGGTGAAGGTGGAGGCATTGGGATCAACAGACGGCTTCTCTGTCAGCGCAACGTCGATCCTTGGCTGGAAACCGGAGAGTAAGTACACGCTGTTCTGCGCCATCATTGTGGCCTGCGCGACGTCTGCCTGCATGGTGCAATACTACATAAAAACGGGCCTTGGCGCGCTTACGACGGCGATCCGCGATAATGAATTGCGCGTTGAATATTTGGGCTATTCCGTCTCGAAAGCGATCCACTTCAAATACGTTATCTCCGCAGCGCTTGCGGGCGCGTCCGGTGCCATGATGGCAATGGCGTTGGGGCAAGTTGATCCAGACTCCATGGTTAACTGGACTGTATCCGGCGAGTTGGTGTTCATCACCGTCATGGCTGGCCCTGGCAGTGTGATCGCGCCCTTCATCGGCGGCGTCGTGTTTGAATTCCTGCGTACATATGCATTTGAGTGGGCGCCGCACGCCTGGCAGCTGATTGTTGGCGGCACCTTGCTCGCTATCATCTTCTTCCTGCCAATGGGCCTCTGGTCGCTCTTGGAACGCATCTGGGTTCGGAAAGGATCATCCTCATGACCACCTCCCCTGCCTTGCGCGTAACGGACCTTTGCAAGTCCTTCGCCGGCATCACGGCTGCTAACAACATCAATGTTGAGGCCGCAGACGGTGAGATCATCGGCATTATCGGTGCGAATGGCGCTGGCAAGACCGTGTTCGTCAACATGATCACCGGTTACTTGAAGCCGACCAGCGGCAAGATTGAGTATCACGGCGAAGACATCACTGGGATTGAACCCCGCGACGCAACCCATGTCGGCGTGTGCCGCTCCTTCCAAGTCAGCCAAGTCTTTATGACCATGACTGTCCGGGAGAACCTGCTAGAGCGGATTTGGATTTGATTGAATCTGTCTCTTATACACATCTGACGCTGCCGACGAATAGAGAGG
>CAJXVF010000458.1 GCA_913060845.1 uncultured Alphaproteobacteria bacterium
GTAGCGAAGCTATGGGAAGCGTTGCGTGCTGCCACGGAAACTTTAGAAGCGGATCGGAAGGCAGCGGAAGATGCGCGTCGGGACGAAGAATTCCTGCGCCATGCGGTCGCCGAGCTAGAAAAGCTAGCGCCCGATCAGGATGAGGAAAACGCGCTCGCCGACCGTCGAGCCTTTCTGATGAGCCGGTCCCGTTTGGGCGACGCGCTAAAGACCGCTATTTCGGCCATTGATGGCTCAGACGCCGCGGGTGCCATCCGCAAAGGCGAGCGTGCGCTGGCACGTGTCGCAGAGGCGGCGGAAGGCCGGTTCGATGGTGCCTTACAAGCTTTGGAGCGAGCAGGCATCGAGTTGGACGAAGCCCAATCAGCCTTGGATGCTGCTGGCGATTCCTTAGACGCCGATCCGGTCGAATTGGAATCCGTTGAGGAGCGCCTGTTTGAGCTTCGGGATATCGCGCGCAAGCACAACGTCGCCCCAACCGCGCTTGCGGACCTGCTGACGAAATTGACCGCAGATTTGGATGCAATTGAACAATCAGACAGTCGCTTGGCTGAGCTAGAAGCGACGGCCAAGGCGGCGCGCATTGCATATATAAGCGCTGCTGAAGCGTTGTCTGAGAACCGGACTAAAGCCGCACGTCGTCTTGAAAAAGCCGCCATGGCTGAATTGCCGCCTTTGAAGCTTGAACAAGCCGCACTCGGTGTTGATGTGGCCGTGGTCGAAGAAAGCGAGTGGGGGCCATCGGGCATGGACCGGGTGCGCTTTCAGGCCCGTGCCAATCCGGGTCAGGCGTTCGGCCCACTGCACAAAGTGGCAAGCGGCGGCGAACTCGCGCGTTTCGCATTGGCGCTTCGGGTCGTGTTGGCGGCCAAAGGTGCTGCTGGAACGTTGGTGTTCGACGAAGTGGATTCTGGGATTGGCGGTGCGACCGCCGCTGCCGTGGGCGAGCGTTTGAAGCGGCTATCGGCAGGTGTGCAGGTATTGGTCGTGACGCATTCGCCGCAAGTAGCTGCCCTCGGCGTTCGGCATTTTCGGGTGGAGAAGGCGGAGGCTGATGGCCGCGTAACAACCGGGACACGCCGCTTGGAAGGCCCGGCGCGCCAAGAAGAAATTGCGCGGATGCTGTC
The DNA here is from genome assembly GCA_913060845.1 of uncultured Alphaproteobacteria bacterium. Classification (GTDB taxonomy): domain Bacteria; phylum Pseudomonadota; class Alphaproteobacteria; order Bin95; family Bin95; genus VMCJ01. Next base: position 1,128 of record CAJXVF010000458.1, read on the forward strand.
CGGCGCAGAAGTGACCGAAGAAGCCCGTGCCCAGGCCGTGCGGCTGTTGGATGAAGCCTAGCTGATGCGTGATAAACCAGTCGAAGAACTAACAGAAATTGAGGCAAGCCGCGAACTTCGGATGTTGGCGAAGGAAATCGCGGCGCACGATAAGCGCTACTACACGGATGAAGCGCCAATCGTTACCGATGCAGACTATGACCTGCTTCGCCGCCGCAATGAAGCAATTGAAGCGCGTTTCCCCGATAAAGTGAGGAAAGACTCGCCCTCAAAGCGTGTTGGCGCGCCTGCAGCCATTTCCCAAGGCTTTGCTAAGATTCGTCATGCCGTTCCAATGCTTTCCCTCCAGAACGCATTTGACGATGCGGATGTGACAGAGTTTGAGACCCGCATTCGCCGTTTCCTAAGCCTTGATGAGGCAGAGCCTATATCGCTGGTGGCGGAGGCCAAGATTGATGGGTTGTCGCTAAGTGTCCGATATATCGACGGCAAACTTGAACGCGCCGCGACACGGGGCGATGGCGAGGAGGGCGAGGATGTCACCGCCAATGTCCGCACCATCGAAGATATTCCGGAAACGCTGCCTGCAGGGGCACCTGCAGTGCTGGAAGTCCGGGGCGAAGTGTATCTCTCCCATAGTGAGTTCCGTCGTATAAATCAGGAGCGTGAAGCAGAAAGCGCCGCCCTCTACGTGAACCCGCGCAATGCTGCTTCTGGCGCGCTTCGGCAACTTGATGCCACCATCACCGCGTCCCGGCGCTTGCAGTTCTTTGCCTATAGCTGGGGTGAGTTGAGTGCGCCCTTGGCGGAAACACAGTTCGAGGCACTGCAGCGGCTTGCGGAATTCGGCTTCTCCATTAATCCGCTTACAGATGCGTGTGATGGGGCGGCAGGCGCACTCGCGACATATGCAAAGATTGGCGAGGCCCGACCAAACCTCGACTATGATATCGATGGCGTCGTCTACAAGGTTGACCGGCTGGACTGGCAAGATCGACTTGGCAAAGTCTCGCGTGCGCCGCGGTGGGCGACTGCGCACAAGTTTGCTGCAGAGCAAGCGGAAACAAAGCTGCTGGCCATTGATCTGCAGGTGGGGCGCACAGGTGCCATCACGCCCGTGGCGCGGTTAAAGCCTGTATTTGTCGGCGGCGTCACGGTCTCCAACGCAACCTTGCACAATGCGGGTGAGATTGAGCGAAAAGGCATCCTGATCGGCGATACGGTGACCATTCAACGGGCAGGCGATGTTATTCCGCAGGTCGTCGGTCCCGTTATGGCGAAGCGGCCGGACGATGCGCAGGCGTTCAAGTTCCCAGAAACATGCCCGGTCTGCGGCAGTGAAGTGACACGGGGCGTTGATGGCCAGGATGCCGTCGCGCGCTGCTCGGGCGGTATGGTCTGTAAAGCGCAGCGGTTGGAGCGTTTGAAGCATTTCGTCTCTCGCAATGCTTTCGATATCGAAGGGCTCGGCGGTAAGCGCGTCGAGGAACTCATCGAGCGCGATTTGGTGCAGTCCCCGGCAGACTTTTTCCGCCTGGAAGCGCGCGTGCGTTCGGGTGAGATTAATCCGGGCGAATGGGAAGGGTGGGGCGAGACCAGCGTTACCAACCTTTTTGCCGCCATAGAACAGCGCCGTGTGATTGGTTTCGACCGGTTCCTCTTTGGCTTGGGCATGCGCCAGATCGGTGAGACCACAGCGCGTTTGCTGGCGCGGCATTACGGCGACCTTCTAAATCTGCGAACTGCGATGGACACGGCGGCTGCGCCGGAGAGTGAGGCCTATCAGGACTTGCTCGCGATTGATGGTATCGGGGATGGCGTCGCGGCAGATCTCGTCGCCTTTTTCCATGAGCCGCAGAACCAAGAAATATTGGATGCCCTGGCGAACGAATTGACGATCGAACCTGTAGAGGCTCCGGCCAACGTCGCCAGCGCAATATCTGGCCGCACGATTGTATTCACCGGCGGGCTTGAAGCGATGTCTCGCGGCGAGGCGAAGGCGCGGGCTGAAGCTTTGGGCGCTAAGGTGGTTGGGTCTGTCTCAAAGAAGACCGATGTCGTTGTTGCGGGTACAGATGCTGG
>CAJXVF010000459.1 GCA_913060845.1 uncultured Alphaproteobacteria bacterium
CGGTTCAAGCTGTCGTGGATTTGCTTGCTGAAAACCCAGGTGCGCGATTGGTGTTCCTGGATTGCGAAGTCGGTGCAGCGATCCGTCGCTTCACCGAAACCCGCCGCAGACATCCAATCGCAAACGCTGCATCCCCGGCCCAAGCGATCCGGCAGGAAAAGGCGATCCTGGATCCATTGCGTATTCATGCCGAGCGCTTAATCGACACAACCCTGCTTTCCGCCAGGGACTTGCGTCGGTTGGTGCAAGCGGCGTTCAGCGCTGGCGGCGTGCCGCATCTCTCTGTGGCGATTGATAGTTTCTCTTTCGCCAAGCGCAGTCCGCGCGGTGCGGATTTGGTGTTTGACGTGCGCTTCCTGGCGAACCCGCATTATCAGGATGACCTCCGCGCGCTGACCGGCCTTGACCGGCGCGTCAACGAATTCGTTGAGACTGATCCCAGCTACGACCCATTCATGAAAAAGCTTGAAGATATGGTGGCGTTTCTGCTGCCGCTCTATGAGCATGAAGGCAAGAGCTATTTGACCGTTGGCATTGGCTGCACGGGCGGGCGCCATCGGTCGGTCACGGTGGCTGAGCATCTTGGAAAACTGTTGACGGAACGCGGATGGCCGGTTCAGATCACCCATCGGGAGATTGAACGGAGAGCGGACGTGAACCCACTTGAAGCCGCGTCATGATCGGTGTCGTCGTTGTCAGCCACGGGCGATTGGCCCACGAGCTGCTGAGCGCGGCGGAACATGTGGTCGGCCAGATGGATCAGGCCGAAGCCATCGCCATTGGCCCAAAGGATGACCCCGCAAGCTGCCGGAAAGAAATTCAGGCGGCAGTGCAGCGGGTTGATAGTGGCAAGGGCGTTGTGCTGCTGACAGATATGTTTGGCGGTACGCCGTCAAATCTTGCGATCTCTATTATGGAAAGCGCCCCGATTGAAGTGATCGCTGGCGCAAATTTGCCCATGTTAGTGAAACTGGCCCAGACCCGTGGTCGAATGGCGCTAAAAGAGGCTGCATTGGCCGCCGAAGAAGCCGGCCATAAATATATCCGCATGGCCAGCCGCGTTTTGGATGACGTTTCCTAATGAAGGATCAGGCTGAGGTTGAGCCGGACTTTGAGCCTAGCGCTGGGGCCATCCGCCAAGCAGTCTCGATCTGCAATGCTCGGGGCCTGCATGCCCGCCCGTCTGCAGCGATTTCAAAGCTTGTTGGGAATTTTGACGCCCACGTCACGATCAGCGCATCCGGTGAAGTGGCCGAAGCGGACTCGATCATGGATTTGTTGATGCTTGGTGCTGGCCCTGGTTCTCGGGTCGTCCTCGCGGCGGAAGGCAGTGAGGCGGCGGAGGCAGTCGCAGCGCTGGCGGCGTTTGTCGAACGTGGGTTCGACGAGACGCCTCGGTCAGGCGGAGATTAGACCTAAGGGAACAGTTATCGGCCCGCACCCGCAGCGTTTATGCCGATACATTGCCTGGTCAGCTGCAAGCAGCGCCTGGCTCGGCTCTTCCTTGCCGCTAAATGTATATTGGCCGTGGGCTACAGCGACTTTGATTTCCTGACCGTTCCAGATCGCCGGTTGATTATTGATAGCGGCCGCGAGTTCTTCGGTCTTGCGCAATGCGGCGTCTTCGTCGGCCTGCGCCAATACAACGCCAAATTCATCGCCGCCAAGCCTGCCGACGACATCTGAATGGCGGACGTGCTCTAGCAGCATTTCGGCCACATGCATCAGTGCGGCATCACCAGCGGCGTGACCAAGCTCATCATTGATGGTCTTCATATTGTTGACGTCGAAGAACGCTAGGCTGGATGGCTGCGTGTAGCGCTGGGCAAAGGACATAGCGCGGGAAAGTTCACGAACGAAGGCGCGGCGGTTGATCACTGGCAGCAGTGAATCTTCATCGGCCAGCTTCTCGAGATGGGAGTTCTGGTGCTTCACTTCATCGAGATCGCGGCGGAGGCGCTCGACCTCATTCATTAGGGTTTCGATGGCGACGCGGACTTTCGGGGTCAGCTCTTCGGTCGGAATTCCCATAAGGGACGTGGTTGGCACGGCTGCGGCGGCCTGCCCGGCGGGGCCAGCTTTACCGGCTGGCGCGGAGCGCCCGGCAGCACGTGGTGCCGTGGTCGCCCGGACTGGAGACTGAGAGCTGATCTTCATAAGGCTCGCGCCTCCTTGCGTGATCTGAACCAAGATTGCGCCGCGTATTCCGAGGCAGAACGGTGGCCCATGACAGTTGAAGCAAACTAGCCGGGTGCCAATTAAGTTCGAGTAAAGAGAAGTATGCGCATTGCCGTATTTCCCCAGGCTCAGTTTGGGCGGGACTAGGCGCTTGTTCCGCTTGCGCAAGACCGGGTGCGCCCTATACTGCGGCGCTTTCGTTGAGCCGGGCTTAATGCCGGGCATCGTGGGAGCCTTATGGGCGTGACAGACAAAGATACGCCGCGCGTCGGCATCATCATGGGTAGTCGTTCAGACTGGCCAACTATAGGCCGCGCTGCAGAAGTGCTTGAGGCATTAGGCGTTCCCCATGAGAGCAAAGTCGTCTCCGCACATCGCACACCAGGCCGGTTGTTCGACTACGCACAGGGTGCTGAAGCGCGTGGCTTGAAGGTGCTGATCGCGTGCGCTGGCGGCGCTGCGCATCTGCCAGGCATGGCGGCTTCCATGACAGCATTGCCCGTACTCGGCGTTCCAGCACCTAGCCGGGCGCTAAATGGCCTGGATAGCCTGCTTTCCATCGTACAAATGCCGGGCGGCGTGCCAGTCGCAACTTTGGCCATCGGTGAGGCAGGTGCCGTGAATGCGGGCCTGTTGGCGGCGCAGATCCTGGCGCTCAGTGATCCAGAGTTGGGTGTTCGATTGGCAGCCTGGCGGGCCAAGCAAACAGCGGATGTGCCCGATGCCCCCGAAGACTGATATCGCAATTCCGCCTGGCGGCGTGATCGGCATTCTGGGTGGCGGGCAGCTTGGCCGGATGACGGCGCTGGCCGCAGCCCGGCTTGGCTATAGCACCCATATTTTTGCCCCTGAAGCTGATACACCTGCAAGCCAGGTCGCCGCTGCTGTGACACAAGCTGAGTATACCGATACCGCCGCTCTCAAGGCCTTTGCAGCGACGGTTGATGCGGTCACGCTTGAGTTTGAGAATGTGCCCGTCTCAGCACTTGAAACCCTGGCGGCGATTGTGCCCATGCGCCCCGGTGCGG
>CAJXVF010000460.1 GCA_913060845.1 uncultured Alphaproteobacteria bacterium
CCTCTCTATTCGTCGGCAGCGTCAGATGTGTATAAGAGACAGGTGATGTTCTTGTTGTCCTCGTTCAGCTTCTGGCCGACCATCTGGCCAAAATCGAGGAAGCAGAACAACAGCACATCGGCCATTGAGATGCTGTCGCCGCCAACAAACTCACGGCCTTCCATCTCACCATTCAGCCAGGTCAGCTTGTCCTGTGCGGCAGCTTTTAGGCCATCCGACGCTTCTGGGATGCAGCGGATACGGTCCTGGAACATTTTCAAGCCTTCGCTGAAGCGGAAGCCGCCCGCCAGGGGCTCGCAGATGTTCAGATCAACGCGCCGGGTCCACATGCGGGTGTTGGCCTTTTCTTCAGCCGTTGTCCCGACGAGCGCTGGTTCTGGATGCATATCTTCGACGTATTCGCAGATTGCCGTAATTTCGGCGATGACCGCGCCGCTATCCAGTTCAAGCGCAGGGCTTTGGCCGGATGGGTTCTTCGCCAGGAATTCTGGTTGACGATTTACGCCAGACCGAATGTCCACTTCTTCCATTGGAACTTCGACGCCTTTTTCGGCCAGGAACATGCGGACGACGCGGGGGTTTGGGCCGACAGATGTGTAAAGCTTCATGGTGCTAAGGCCTCCGTTTGATGTGGTCTTCAAAATTTATGCTTGTCGCAGGACTGTACATGGGCCACAGCAAGTGGTGAATAGGGCTCTGTACCGCCCAAATGTCCGCTGGTGTTCCATGCAATTCCATCAAATTGTCGCTCTCTCCGTCATGCTTGCATTGGGCTTTCTGATCGACACGACGATCAAGCTCTTCCGCTATCGCCGCCGCGCCAAGATTGCGCAGGAGCCATGGCGGATGCGAGATATCCAGATTCTGCGGAAACCAGAAGCGTTTGAGGCAGAGGAAGTGAAGCTCGCCCGCCGTCATTGGGTTTCCTGCGCGCTGATGCTGGGCATGATCCTGCTGTTTCTTTTCGTCCGGCCCGCCGTCATCCCTGTCGCTGGATAGGCCTGCTTCCGCATCTGAACATCCCGCATTAGGCTTGCCCGAGAACAGGGAGCCTTGCTGATGTCTGAAACCTTTTCGCTCACCGTGAATGGCAAAGCGGAGACTGTATCTGCACCGCCGGATACGCCGCTTATCTATGTGTTGCGCAACCAGCTTGGCCTAAAAGGCGTGCGCTATGGCTGCGGGCTGGAGCAATGCGGTTGCTGTACGGTCCTGGTCGATGGCGCGCCTGCCTTTGCGTGCTCCCAGGCCGTTGAAACCACGGCTGGCGCATCGGTTGAAACGATTGAGGGCCTTGGAACAGCAGACGCGCCACATCCCTTGCAGCAAGCATTCATGGACTTGCAGGCCGGGCAGTGCGGCTATTGCCTGGCCGGGATTTTGATGGCGGCGAAAGCGCTTCTTGCAGCGAACCCAGACCCAACCCGCCAAGACATCGTGACTGCACTGGACGGACATTTATGCCGCTGCGGTGCCCATACCCGGATCATCGCTGCCATCCAACAAGCTGCAAAAGTGATGGGAGGTTCGGCATGAGCAATCTCACTGGCAGCCTTATCGCCAATCCCGGCATGGATCGTTGGATTAGCTTCCTTGATGACAAGACAGCCCGTGTCGCCAGCGGCAAGGTGGAAATCGGCCAAGGCGTTGTCACGGCGCTACACCAGATTGCGGCTGAGGAACTGAACTTGCCGCTCGACCGGGTGACGCTGGTTTCCGGCGATACCGATATCGGCCCGGATGAGATGTACACGACGTCCAGCCTCTCCATTTCTATGTCCGGCGGGTCAATCCGGTTGATCGCGGCGGAGGCGGTGGCGTTGCTGAAAGAACGCGCCGCGCTTCGCTTGAACTGCGCGCCAGATGATTTGTCCGTTGTCGATGGCGCCTTCATGCAGAACGGTGCTGATACTGGCCTAGACTATTGGAGTGTCGCTGGGGAAATCGATTGGTCCCGCGCCGCAACTGCCAGCGCTGAACCCAAGGCCGCGAGTGACTACACAATCGTTGGCCAAAGCACGCCACGGCTTGACTTGCCGGCCAAGGTTTCTGGTGCTGCCTTTGTCCATGATGCGGCACCTGATGACGTTACCCACGCGCGTATCCTGCGGCAGCCCGGGCAGGTTTGAAAACCTCCCCGACGTCTTACCGTGACGTCATGCCCGGACTTGATCCGGGCATCTCCGCGCAGTCGGAGACGAGATACGCGGATCAAGTCCGCGTATGACGAAAAGGGGAGGTTCGGGCGCTACTCCTCAATCCCATACGGGTGGTCCACCAGGCCAGGGAACATGTCCGTGCGCGGCGGGGAGAAGAACTCGACGATTTCGCAGTCCTCGACGTACCAGACCTCATGCTCGATCCCGCCGGGGATGAGCACGAGGGAGCCCGCCTCGCAGGTCGCTTCCTCGCCGGTGCCGAACTTGTAGTCGAAGCGGCCCTTCATCAGCCAGGTGATCTGCTCGTTCGGGTGTGAGTGGGCGGGGATGTGGCTGCCGCCATTGAGCTTGGCCCAGAACCCCATCACCTGGTCGCCGCCCAGCACCTTCATCTCGCCGAACGGCATCTTGTGTACGGGGATGTCATCGAGATTGTGGATCAGGCTGGCAAAACGGGTCGTCTGCAGTTCATCGGCCATGGCGTCGCTCCTGTGAATTTGCATAGTTGAGGGTTATGATCGCACCTAATCGTCGCGCGGACCAACCGCGCGGAAAACAGCTACAGGGTTTGGGAGAACAAAGATGGTGAAACTCGCGACATCGGACATCAAGACGACGGAGGTCCTCGACTGGAAGGGGCTGCACCTGTTTCATTTCATGGGCTCGTCCTGTTCCCAGAAGACCCGCATCGCGTTCGCGGCCAAGGGCGTGGAATGGGAATCCCACCATGTGGACATCGCCCATTTCGAGAATTTCACCGAATGGTTCATGGGCATCAACCCGCGCGGCCTGATGCCGACCCTGGTGCATGACGGTGACGTGCATATCGAGAGCAACGACATCATCGAGTATGTCGATGCGACCTTCGATGGCCCGAAGCTGTACCCGAGCGATCCCGAGGAGCAGGCCTTCATGGCGGCCTCGATGAAACGCGAGGATGATCTGCATCTATGCGTGCGTGCGCTGACCTTCCGCTATTTCCTGCCGGTCGAGATGATGAAGAAGGACGACAAGGCGGTCGACGTCTACGAGGCCGAGGGGGCCGA
>CAJXVF010000461.1 GCA_913060845.1 uncultured Alphaproteobacteria bacterium
GTGTATAAGAGACAGCAATCGCATGCTGGCGGGCATGGATGAACGGGCGAACCTTGCCAAGATCACATGCCCAACGCTGGTGCTTGGCGGGGAAGATGATGCGCTACTAACACCTAGTGCAATGCGTGAGGTCGCGGAAGCTATCCCCGGCGCTGAGTATCAAACACTGGCGTCTGGTCACTTCCTACCGGTAAACACGCCTGACCTCTGGGCAGAAACAGTGTTGCCATTTTTTGACCGATAGACCGCTCTAGGAATGTTTCGCCAGGAAGTCCGCCACTGCCGCACTTGCAGCTGCGACATGCTCCGGTTCCTTCCAGTGCTCAACCAGCGCTGCTTGTGGTGCTAGCTCAACGATCCTTCGGGAGATTGCTTCCGGGTGATAAATGTCTTTGCCCATAAGGACTAGGAGCGGCACGGGGCACTTGGCGACATGGTCCTCTGTCAGATTAAACAACAGGTCCTCACTGCCAAACATTGTCTGGCGGAACTGCGTCCAATCTCGGTCTGTGACGGTCGGGTGCAATGCTTTCAGCTCAGCCGTCCAGCTATCAAATATATCGAAATATGCTTGCCGATTGCCCTCAAACCCAATCGGCTGAAGCATAACTGCAGAGGCGACGCGTTCAGGTGCCGCCTCAATCAGTTCCATAATGAACGATCCGCCAATGCACATGCCGGCAACATGAAACCGTTCGACGCCGAGATGGTCGAGCAGGGCCAGTTGATCATCACGGTAGTCATGCCAGTTGTCGCTTCCGCTGATTGGGGCGGTTGATTGGCCAGCATTGCGCTGATCCATCGTGATCACCTGATACCGATGCGCCAATTGCTTGCGTGGATTCCAAGGGGCGTTTTCCCAAAACGGCATAGCCGAGCGCATACCGCCAGCCGCCAGCGCCAACACAGGAAACCCTTCGCCATGTGTTTCGTAATAGATCCGAATGTCGCCGCGTTCAAAGAAAGGCATCGTGAAATCTCCATAGCATTTGCTGCTGGCCAGAATAGAGACGTAGGAACGCCAAGTGTGGTTTGGGCTAACTGTATCGGCAAGTGCCGTCTGAACGCGCTGTCGACGAATGGGTTACTGCCAGATACGCTTTTGTTCCGCACAGCCTAAAGCGCTGGCCAGAACCAAAGACGCAGGAGCATACAAATGTCCGAATATGAGCATGTAATTTTCGATATCACCGACGAGATCGCCACGATCACGCTCAATCGGCCTAAGGCTATGAATGCGTTGTCTCGGGAAATGGGCCAAGAGTTAAGCGACGCTCTTCAGCAATGTACGGACCAAGCTGGCGATGGCGTAAAGGCGATTATTCTGACGGGTGCCGGTGGCGCATTCTGTGCCGGCGGTGATGTGAAGGCCATGGGCGGGCGCGATAAGTCAGCCGCACCAAACCGCAACCGCATGCAGTCCAGCCATGATCGAATGATGCAGTTGATGAATATCGAACTGCCCGTGATTGCATTGGTCGACGGCCCGGCTGCTGGTGCCGGTGCCAATATCGCCTTAGCCGCGGACTTTGTGCTGGCGACGCCGCGCGCAATGTTCATGCAAGCTTTTGGACGCATTGGGCTGGTGCCTGATTGGAGCGGATTTTTCGTCCTGCCACGGCTTGTCGGCCTTCAGGCGGCGAAGGAGCTGGTTTTCACTGCACGTAAGGTGAAAGCGGAAGAGGCCAAGGAAATGGGAATGGTCTACAAAATCGTCGGGCAAGAGACAGCGATGGCTGAGGCCCGCGCATTGGCTGGTCGGTTCCGGGCGGCTTCTCCGGTGGCGCTCGGCATCGCCAAGAACATCCTGAACCAGTCATTCAACCACGATCACAAAACGCTCCTGGAAATGGAAGCAATGGGGCAGGCGATTGCGCAGAACAGCGAATATCACAAAGCAGCCGTGCAGCGGTTCCGGGATAAGGAGCCTTCAACCTATGACTGGGAGGCCATGGACCGGGCGGAATCAAATATGAAAACCGCAGCGGAATAACAGGCCTTACGAGGGAGCAAGAGCTATGGCGGAATTAGAAGGTAAGGTCGCGGTCATCACAGGTGGTGCCAGCGGTATCGGTGAGGCGAGCGTGCGCCTGTTTATCAATGAAGGCGCACGCGTTGTTATTGCGGACATGCAACAGGAACGTGGCCAAGCATTGGCTGCGGAATTGGGCGACAGCGCGGTGTTCGTTTCCTGCGAAGTCCGCCAGGAAGATCAGGTCAAAGGCGCAATTGATGCAGCAGTTAACACCTGGGGGCGCCTCGACTGCGTGTTCAATAATGCTGGATTTGGCGGCGCACTTGGTCGGCTCGAAGACATCCCGGCCGATGAATTCGACATGACCTTCGACGTGTTGGTCAAAGGCGTCTTTCTCGGCATGAAGCACGCAATACCTGTGTTGCAGAAGCAAGGTGGGGGATCGATTATCAATACCGGATCCATCGCTGGCGTGACTGCTGGGCGTGGCCCGCTGGTATATTCAGCAGCAAAGGCCGCTGTCATTCATATGTCGAAAACGGCAGCCATGCCGCTTGGCGAAGACAAGATCCGGGTCAATTGCATCTGCCCCGGCTATATCGCGACGCCACTATCTGCCAACACTGTTGGCCGCCCGGACTCTCTGATCGAAGACCGGCTCGATAGTTATGTGGATCGGCAGCCAATCCCCAGGGCCGGTATGCCGGATGATATCGCGCAGATGGCGATGTTCCTGGCGAGCGACCGGGCCAGCTTCGTGACAGGCCAGTCCATCGTTGTCGATGGCGGCGGGGCTAGCGGCGTGATGTGGGCGGACCAAAAGCCCGCCTACAAAACCTACCGCCCAATCAAGGTCTATAATCCAGATACGGCTTGAGCCGTGGACTGCTCTGATTAGACCTTGGCAACGAAGCGATCAGCATCTGGGAAGTGTGGCGGGAGCGCCCGTTCCAGAACCCGAGCGGCGTCGATGACATAGTCGTCGCCTGCTTTCGGATAACGCTGCTCTGACTGAAGGTATGATGCGATGCCATCATGCTCGCTCACCCTGTTGTAGAGATCATTTAGATGGGGCGTATCTGATAGGAGGCCGGGAAGCCATTCCAAGTAGGAGGATAACGCCTCTGCCAGAACGACGTCTGCGAAACTTAGGCGATTGCCTACGCAGAATGCACCGCCATTGGATGACAAACGCGCTTCAAAGCCTGTCTCTTATACACATCTCCG
>CAJXVF010000462.1 GCA_913060845.1 uncultured Alphaproteobacteria bacterium
TCTATTCGTCGGCAGCGTCAGATGTGTATAAGAGACAGCCCTATCCCTCTCCCCCCGCTGGGTTGGCGAGGAGACCCTCACGGAGGCTTGCTCAATAGCGAGGGTATTTCGCTTTGAGGCGCTCGCGCTCATAGTTCGCCAAAGGAAAGATCCTTGGCGTTGCGGAGTAGAATTTATCTGGCCTGCAATCGGTAGGGCGTCCGCACATCAGCATGGTTGGATCGGCATTGTAGCGGAGGCCGAGAACATGGCCGAGTTCGTGTGCAATCACATTTTGGGTAACGTTTGGCAGATGGAACGGGTTGAAGCGCCCGCCTTTGATCGCGACCAAAGCCAGGCCGTAAGTGCGGGACCCGGCGGCAAATGACACGAAGTTATTGTTTGCCAGAATAATCACAACTGCGCCGCAATACCGACGAATGTGATGCGGAACGTTCTCCGGCCCATAGTCCCGGTTATCAATCATCGCGCGGCTACGATTTACAGCATAAGTCTCATCGGCGCGGGCGAGGGGGGCTATGCGGGTAGAGCCGAAGCGGAAACCGCTGCCGATATTGCTCAGTTCCTCATTCCAGAACGCAATGGCTTTCTGGGTCATCGCAATGCGTGGATCGCCCGCCTCTGCCAGGATCACGATTTCTGGATTGCGCAACCAGATACGTCCGCGCCCTGGCAGATATCGGAATTGCGCACCTGGGGTACAGGCCTCGCGTGCTGCAGGTGTTGCTGTCTGGGCGTCTGCGCCTGCAAACCAACATGTTAGGGCGAGCGCTGCGATTAGGGAGAGACAAGCTTTCTACCAGTCTCTCCCTTGGGTCGGTCTAGTAGTCGCCGCGCCTAAGCGCGCGGGCCTGGCTGCGTTTCCAGTCGCGGTCTTTGATATCGTTCCGCTTATCGATCTGGCGTTTGCCCTTGGCGAGGCCCAGTTCAAGCTTGGCGCGGCCACGGTCGTTGAAATAGAGCCGCAGCGGCACCAGCGTGGCACCTTCACGGCGGACAGAGCCGATCAAGCTATCGATCTGCTTTGCGTGCATCAGAATTTTCCGGTCTCGCCTGGGCGAGTGGCCGAAATTCTGCGCGCCTTTGTATTCTGGGATATGGGCGTTGATCAGCCATATCTCGCCGTTCTTTTCACCGGCAAAGCTTTCGCCAATGCTGGCTTGGCCATTGCGCAGGGATTTGACCTCACTGCCCGTCAGGATCAAGCCGACTTCAAGCGATTCCTCAATTTTGTAGTCGTGGCGGGCGCGGCGGTTCTGGGCAACGAGCCCGTGAGAGATCAGGCCGCTGCCCTTTTTGGTCTTAGCGGCCATGGGTCAGGTCTTCCTTAAATTGGAATAAGAAACGCCCGCGACGGATCACCATCGCGGGCGCTTTACATGGGTATCAAATTAGATAAGATCAAGCGCGCTCATAGCGTCTTTCATGCTCTTTTGCGCTGCTTCTGTTGCAGGCTGCATGGGCAAACGGACTTCAGGAGAGGCTTTCCCGAGCAAGCTGGCGCCGTATTTAGCGCCTGCTGGGCTGGGTTCTTGGAACATGGCGAGATGCAGCGGGATCAGGCTGTCATTTAACTGCGTAACCCGTTCCATAGCGCCCTGTTGCCAGGCTTCGTGCATCATGGAGCAAAGCTTAGGGGCTACATTCGCTGTCACCGAAATGCAGCCGACACCGCCTTGCGCCAAGTAAGGCACTGCTGTGCCGTCCTCGCCAGAAAGCATGCACCAGTCTTTGCCGATCAGGTTTTTTTCGACCAACGGGCGCGCCAGATCCATTGTCGCGTCTTTTACGCCGACAACGTTGGAGAGCTTAGCGATCCGCGCCATGGTCTGTGGTGTGATGTCCACGATGGAGCGTGGCGGGATATTGTAGACGATCATTGGAATGTCAGCAGCGTTGTTCACGGCCTCAAAGTGGCAGAACAGGCCTTCCTGACTGGGCTTGTTGTAATAGGGCGATACCACAAGGATGCCGTCAGCACCTGCTTCCTTGGCATGCTGGGCAAGCGACGTGGCTTCTGCGGTGGAGTTTGAGCCCGCACCAGCAATCACCGGCACGCGGCCAGCGGCGGTTTCGATGCACAGCTCTACCACGCGTTTATGTTCGTCATGGCTCAAGGTGGGCGACTCGCCAGTGGTGCCGCACGGAACCAAACCGTGGGAGCCTTCGGAAATCTGCCATTCGACGAATTCCTGGAACGCTTTTGCGTCCACTTCGCCGTTCTTGAAAGGGGTAATAAGAGCCGTCAACGAACCGCTAAACATAATAGAGCCTCCGGGCATTCCACAGGCGCGTATCACCTGATTTGCGGGACGATAAACCCGAAGGACCGCGCTCGCAAGGAAGTGCTTTGCGGATCAGGGGCGCAGCGCTTAGATTGATGCCATGCAAGGCGGCGATCAGGCCGGATATTTTAAGGAGGCTTGCATGGCTGATAAGGTGCTCGAAGGAGCTGGTGCATGTGTATTTGATGCGTATGGCACATTATTTGATTTGATCGGCCCAGTCGCCCGTCGCACGGCTAATGTTGGCGATAAAAGCACTGCGTTGAGCGAGTTATGGCGTCGTAAACAGCTTGAGTATTCCTGGCTTCGTTCCCTCATGGGCGAATATGCGGACTTTTGGACAATCACTGGCGATAGCCTCGATTATGCGATGGACGCGCTGGAAATTGATGATCTGGTTCTGCGGTCTGACTTAATGCAGCTTTATCTTTCGATTCCCACATATGATGAAGTGCCTGAGGTTCTGAAGACCTTGAAAGATGGCGGTTTGAAGACAGGCGTTCTGTCAAATGGCGCGCCAATTATGTTGACCTCCGCGATCAATTATTCACAAATCACGCCATTGTTAGACGTCGTGTTTTCCGTGGAAGACGTTCAGGTCTTCAAGCCGGATGCGCGGGTCTATCAGATGGCTGTTGATCGTCTGAAGCTTGAGCCGCAGGACATCGCGTTTTTCTCCTCAAACGCTTGGGATGCTGCGGGGGCCGCTAGCTTTGGCTTCCGGGTGGTTTGGGTGAACCGCCTTGGCGCACCAAGGGAACGCTTACCCGGTGAGCCCGTTGCTGAAGTACGCTCACTCGCGGATGTGCCAGCCTTGTTTGGGCTCTAAGGCGCATTACGTCTAACACTGAATATATCTTGTCTGCATCTGTCTCTTATACACATCTCCGAGCCCACGAGACCTCTCTACATCTCG
>CAJXVF010000463.1 GCA_913060845.1 uncultured Alphaproteobacteria bacterium
GAGATGTAGAGAGGTCTCGTGGGCTCGGAGATGTGTATAAGAGACAGGTGTATGGCCTGCGGCTGCAACGGCATCGACGCCGGTGACGACGCTGTCGCCGGGCTTCATCATGGTCATTTTGGCTGCAACTGGAACAACATTCGACTGCGTTAGCTTAGCGACGCGGGCCGTGCCGCCGGTCAGCTTGGATTCGGGCGTCCAGAAATCATACTCCGCAGAATTCGTCACATAGCGCGCGTTTGGAAACAGCGGCTTGCCATTCTCCATTAGCCCGCCAATGTGATCTGGATGGAAGTGGCTGAGGACGACGATATCCACCTGCTCCGGCTTATACCCGGCCATCATGATGGCTTCTTTCAGCAAGCCCCGCTGTGGACGCCGGGCGGCACCATTGCCGGTATCAAACATGATCAACTGGCTACCAGTGTTCAGCACCATAGGTGTGAAACCAATTTCCATGCGTGTTGGCGGCAGATTATTTGCAGCGGCATAGGACTGCACGACTTCTGCTGGCTGATCTTGGCCGAAAATAGGATGTGGTCCATCGAGCTGTACCGCACCGTCCCGGATAGCCGTTAGCTCGAACGCGCCAAGCTTAAAGCGGTGAAATGCGGGTGCAGCCGTTCCCATCATCGGCGCGGCTGCCCTGGCGGAACCAACGGAAGCCAATACTGCAGGTGCAGCCAACGCACCTGCCGCAGCAGCCAAGGCCCCACGGCGTGAAATTTTCATGACAGACAGCAAAGAGTCTCCCCAAAACATCATCATATGCGCTGCCGACAACCGGCTTCGCTCCCCCATATTAACGCTTTTCGGGATGAAATGCTTCCCGCTTTAAACGCTGAAGCGGGACACGGATGCATGATTGGCTCTACACTGCTGCGGAAATCATGACCTTAGAAGGTAAAGACCCGTGACAGACGCCGCCCGCACCCAGACAGATGCCTGCCTCGCCCAGATTGAGGCGCTGAATGATGACCTCACCACCTTCATCACCGTAACGGCGGATGCGGCGAGAGAGCAGGCGGATGTCGCGGATAAAGCGGCAAGTGAGGGCCGTTGGCTCGGCCTTCTGCATGGCATGCCGATTGCGCTGAAGGACAATATCGACACGGCTGGCGTGCGCACTACCAGCGGCGCCAGCTTCTGGGCAGAGCGCACACCAAACGCCGATGCGCCCGTCGTCTCGCGCCTCAAGGCGGCAGGTGCGGTAATCGTTGGCAAGGCGACGCTGGGGGAGCTGGTGTTTGATGTCCGCTCGCACAATCCAATTGTTGGCCACGCAAAGAACCCTTGGGACCAAACACGCAGTCCTGGCGGGTCCAGCGGCGGGTCGGCGGCTGCGCTGGCGGCGGATATGTGCATTGGCGCACTTGGGTCTGATACGGGCGGGTCCGTCAGGATACCGGCCTCATTCTGCGGCGTCTCAGGCCTCCGCCCAACCCACGGGGCAGTGCCGAGCAGTGGTGCCACGCCTGTCAGTGTTGGCAATGACACGATTGGCCCAATGGCGCGACGGGCGGACGATGTAGCCCGGATATTCGCCGTGATGGCAGGCTATGACGCCAGCGATCCTCATTCCATCGACCATGACTTCGGCAACTTCTTACCCCGCTTGCATGATGGCGTTGCAGGCATGCGCATCGGTATCCCACGTAATTTCTTCTTTGACGGCATTGATGCTGATATCGATGCCGCCGTCCGCAAGGCGGCGTCCGAGTTCGAAGCATTGGGCGCGGAACTGGTGGAGGTCGACCTTCCGGGTGCCGAGGAAACCTATCTCCACGCCAGCGTGTTGATCTATTGCGATGCAGCCCTTTTCCATCGCCAACGCTTAACCAATGAACGCCACGCCTTCTCGCCGCCCATCTATGAACGCATGAGCCGAGGCCTGGACCTTACCGGCGTAGATTACGCTGCCGCCATGCGCTTTAAAGAAACCTGGATGCGCAAGGTCGCCAACGTGTTCGATGATGTGGACATGATCCTTAGCCCAACAACGCCCGTCCCGGCCCTGCCGCTAGAAGACGCCCCCAACCTCCACGAACTAACCCGCCGCGCCGCCAGCCTAACCTATGCCGGCTCGATCGCTTCCATCCCAGGTCTCTCCATTCCTTGCGGGTTTACGGATGGCGGGCTTCCGGTCGGCCTAATGCTCCAAGCGGCATGGTGGAATGACCCACTGCTGCTACAGGCCGGATGCGCCTATCAGGCGGTGACGGACTGGCATGAGCGGCGGGCTGGGTGAGTGCTGACATAGAACCCGCGCGCCCTCTCGGCGTTTGCTGCGCAAAAGCCTGCCGGGCTACTGAGGGGGTGTCGGGGCTTTCGACGTTTGCGTCGCAAACGTCAATGAATGTATGACGCATCCGTCCGGAACCCGCTTCCGTAGCCATTTATTCAATGCCCCGCTAGCGCTGTTGGCTTTCACTCCATCGCCTGAGCAATACTGTGGGAATAGGAACTGACTTTCAGCATTTGTGACGGCTCGGTCTGCTGC
Source organism: uncultured Alphaproteobacteria bacterium (assembly GCA_913060845.1). Classification (GTDB taxonomy): domain Bacteria; phylum Pseudomonadota; class Alphaproteobacteria; order Bin95; family Bin95; genus VMCJ01. Next base: position 2,501 of record CAJXVF010000463.1, read on the forward strand.
CCAGAGGCTCGCCCCGACAAGTGGGACCAACCGCTCACTGGAAGCCGTCTTCAAGCGCCGCCAAGGATGAGTCCGTATCCGTAGGTGCGGCGTTGAACTTTCTAAATCAACATCTTCGACTATTAGCCCACATGCTTCGCTCAAGCGCAGCCCTGTGTCGCTGATTAGGGCAATTAACCAGCGGCCTGGATCGTCATGCGTTTGGCAATCGAGCTGCACACTCTTGATAGTAGGAGCAGGGATCGGCTTCCGTTTCTCTGAAGAGGTGCCGTCGACTTCGCCCAGATACACTGCTGAGAATGCCCTGACATTCTCGAGGTCGTGCTCTCGAGCAGTAAAGTTCACGATGGCCTGTAAGGTGCTGAAGATGCGTTTGACGGAGAGCCTTCCGAGGCTTCGCTCGAACAAACTATCACGTAAAGCGTTGATCTCCGTTCGGCTGTAGGCATCTATTGGCTTGTCCTCACAAACCTGCAGCAGGTAGCGGACTGCCCGGTCCGCGCCTTGGACGAAGGTAACCGAACGGCCTGCCTTCTTTGCCGTAACATACTCTGTTTTAGCTTGGCTGATGGTAGGAGCAGATGACGGGGTCGCTTCGCTTGGGCCTTGCTCAGCGAGGAACCTTGTCAGCACATCTCCTTGGGTTCGCCACCGCAGCGCTAGCCAGTCGCTATCGAGATGAGCAGCCAGAGAT
>CAJXVF010000464.1 GCA_913060845.1 uncultured Alphaproteobacteria bacterium
GCGGCGATCTCTTCGACCTTGGCATCCCGGCGCACGGTGGCGGTTTTGGGCGCCAGGGCGCCAAGCGCTTCGATGGCCCGCTTGGCGCGACCCATAGCATAGCCTTCCAGTGCATGGCCAAGACTGAAGAGGAGCAGTAGCAACGCGCCTTCGGCCCATTCGCCAAGGGCTGCCGCGCCCGCCGCCGCCACCAGCATCAGAAAATCAATCTCGAACCGGCCATTACGCACACTGTCAATAGCTTCGCGCAGGGCGTAGTAGCCGCCAAAAAAATAGGCGGGCACGAGGACGAACAGGGGCGCCCATGGCGGCGTCGCCACGAACTTCGGCAAAAGCCAGCCAATCAGCAAAAGCGCACCGCACAAGGCCACAAAAATAAGTTCCGTTTGCGCACCAAATATGCCGCCATGCTCATGATCGTGTGCTTCGTCAGTCGGCTCATGGGGGCCGGATTCGTCTTGTACCAGCGACAGTCTCATGTTCTGAAGGGCATTACGCAGAGTGTTTTCATCAGTTTGCCTTCGATCAAATTCAATCCGCAGCGGCCCCTTGGCATTGGCCTCGGCCTCTACAACCCCTGGGAGACTGCGCAGCTGCGCGCTGACCGCTCTTGCCCGACGTTGATCCGGAATACCTTCAACCTGCCACACGAGGTGCCCGAACTGAGAGGTAATCTCTGCCCCGAACGCCTTGGCGACTTCGCGGACTCGTTCAAGCGAAAGCAATGCGGGGTCGTAATGAATACATAGCTCCATGCCCCCACCGCTTTCTGTACTGCGAACGTGGGCGCTAGAGACACCTTCACGAGTTTCCAGGCTCTCGGCTAGCCGTTGTGCACAAGCCCCATGCGCATCCGGCGTGTCGGGAAGGAGGAGCGGGAGGTCAAGGCGAAGTGTTTTATCCATGGTTGCACATCCTATCTTTTGTTGAAACCAAAACGCGACTGGGATCGGTACCTGGAATATGCTGCGAGACTAACGCAAAGCCGCAGGCACACAACGCTGCTGCCGCGCTGGCGATTGTTCTGCTCGCAAGCTGCAATTGCAATTTCCAAGCCAACTTCTTTCTCCAGTGTTTTTGTCTTTATCCGTTAAAGTAGACGTAGATGATATATTCTGCACCGAATTCACTGTTTGACACTTCTGCCCGGTGTGTGCGTCAGGTTGACAATAGCGCGACACCAATCGATATAGAGCACATGGGGCTTATGCAAGCGCAATACGAGCTGACGCGTGATTGTCTCCTCTACTGGTTTTCTACATGATATCCCTGTGTGATGTGTTCTTGGGCCTCACGGGCATCCAGTTCCCTCGTCGAGTTTCCTGTACGAACGAAATACCGTGCGACTTTTCCGTCTTGGAGGTAGATCGGAGCATACGCTTTTTCAACAACGATGCGGCAGACTTGGCGGTCGTCTATCACCGGAAACTGGCAGTGAACGAGCGTGCAGGCGTGCGCACCAAGCGTTGTGCGTACCAGGTCCATGATTGCTCGCTCAAAACCGTCCGTATTCTTGTGCCTCAAGGTTTGGCAGTCCGCCTCGATCCCGATAATTTGACCGTCATCGTCTATTCCGATTATTAGGCTGCCCCCGCGATGGTTCATTAATCCCACTATGGATTTGGCGACCACCATTTCAAGAGACTTGTTAGATTCCTGCTTACGCTGGTCCCACCGAAGCGAGGATTTGAATTCCAGACACTCGCTCTCACCTGCATCCACGAGATACAAGAGATTCATATCCAGTTCTTTTTCCAACCACGAAACGCGTCTTTGTTGTGCGTCGAGTGTGCGGGAGTAGGCGCTGATGACGATAGAGAATGAGGCACCAATCAACGCGAAAATGGCGTTCATGGGGACCAGTTCAAACCAAGCATTAGTTTGTAATCTAGTTATAGCAAAATCCCAGATACTTTCTGACGGAATATCGAACTGACTCTTGAATTCCAGAAAGAAAACTGCCGTGATCAGCGGATGTAACAGTAAAACGCCGAGGATAGCCCCTAGCGCGCCATGGAATGCTAATCTTCGAATAAATGGAGAGATTTGCTTTGGTGGTCTGCTCTTCATGATAGTTACTTAGTACTCCATGTGTCAGTTTTCGGTTAGTTAGGCGCGGTTTTGGATAATAGTTGCAATGCATCGGCGGTGTCCGTAACTTTCCATGAGGTCAAGGAGCTGGATTATCGTCTCCAGTAACATCCCGGCTGCGTGGCAGCCCGGCCAGGTCAGTGTGGGAATTAATCCCGGTCAATTATCGGCCTTTGGCCGAAGGCACAAGATCCACGGCCCGCTCTTGGATTGACAATAGCCGATGTCGGCGGTCTGTGAATCCGGTACTGGCGTCGCCAAACAATGCGGTTATGCGCTCATTTGGCCAGCGCGCAGGGATCACTGCAAAATACCGCCGATACTCCCGCCGCTCGCGCATGTTTTCAAACTGTTCCGCTGTTACCGCTCGAGCCCGCCCCTGAGAGTAAAAGCGCGCGGAGAATGGCAATTTATCCAAATATAGTAAGGGGCTGTCGGCGGGCCTGCTCTGGCGACTGTAGTAGTTGACCAGGCTCTTCTCCGACTTGACGAGGGTTAAGCTGTTGCCGACAGTGATAACGACACTAGTCAACAGCAGCGGGGTGATAGCGGCAGCAGGTGCGCGCAGGCGCCCGGGCCACGACTGCGCACTCAGCGCCGAAACCGGTCTTGCGATCAGTATCGCCGCAAAGGGTAACGAAGGCAGCGCATACGTCCACAGAATATTGCCCGCGAGAGTAAAAAGTAGCAGCGGCCCCAGAGCATAAAGCAGTAACAGCAGCGTCATCCGGTCATTCAAAATGCGTTTTGCCGCCAATCGCCTTCTCACCGTGGCAGCAATGAGCATAAACAGGGCCAGTATCCCCCACGGGAAGCTGGCCATGAGCCAGAAAACCCAGATGGTGCCCCGCGGATATTGATGCGCACGGCCATAGAGATCCCCCGCCCAGCCGGGCACGACAAACCGGCGGAAGTGCTCGCCGACGAGGAAATAATCCAGAAATCCCGGGGTCTGGAGTTCCGCCAAAACATACCAGGGCAGTACCAGAACGGCGGTTATCAAGCCTCCCCGCAGCCACGGCAGCGCTTTCAAATCGCTGAGTTTCCCGCCTCGAAACAATAACCACAACACAATCGGAATTCCCACCAGCACGGCTGCCAGT
>CAJXVF010000465.1 GCA_913060845.1 uncultured Alphaproteobacteria bacterium
GATCTACACCTCTCTATTCGTCGGCAGCGTCAGATGTGTATAAGAGACAGATAGACAAATCTACGAAGTTGGAGATTATCATGCTTAGCCACACCGATAGCCGTACAAACAATAACAATAACAAAGGCGCACAAGGCGTTGGCGCTGTGATCACAGTCGCAGGCATGGAAAAGTCCGGCGTTCTGCTGGTCGGCGGCGACATGCTCTTCCGCGAAGGCCTGAAGCGCCTGTTGCAGACCGCACCGTTCACCCTGGAAGGCGAGTCTGAAAAGATTGCAGACCTGGAAGCCGCCAAGGCCGCCAATGTCGACCCAGACATTATCGTCGTGATTGACGCCCCGGCTGATCCGAAGGCTGAATGGGTTGGACAGATCAAAGCAATGTGGCGCAGTGCCCGTATCGTGACGCTCTCGAACGGCGCAGACGAAGCCATGCTAACGGCAGCCCTGCGTGCTGGCGTCGATGGTTGCCTGTTCAAGGACATGTCTCCAGTGGCGTTGGTCCAAGCGATTAATCTGGTAGCACTGGGCGAGAACGTCGCCCCCCTCCGGATGGCGCGCTCCCTGGCTGAAGGCGGCCGTGGCCGTGCAGCAACCGTTGGCGAAGCCCGCCTCACGCCTCGTGAGAAAGACATCCTGTATGGTCTGCTCGCTGGTCACTCAAACAAGGTCATCGCCAATAATCTCGGCACGACCGATATGACGGTGAAGGCGCAGCTCCGCCATCTCCTTCGTAAAATCGGCGCCACGAACCGCACACAAGCTGCACTCTGGGCACGTGAAAACGGCATCGACCGTGACACCGACGAGATGTCCGGCGACCGCAAGTCCCACTAAGCGGCACCAATCGAAAAACTAAGCATAGCCCCGGGATAAGTTTCGTCCCGGGGCTTTGTGTTTCTAAAAATGCGAGCGTCCACACAGCAAAACGGCCCAGCAAGCTGAACCATGCTGGGCCGTCCTGTTGTCTTTATCAGCGGGCGCGTCCAGTGGACGTCACCTTAAGAGCCGCGTCGGGCGGCCCTTGCGGACCGCCCGTGGCCTACCTGGCCTACGCATCTACCTGTTACTCCGGAGACACCGGCATCTGCCTGACCGCCCGTGTCTCCATGGGCTGGACAATGCCGTATTTGGATCACTCCAAACAATGAATCCGGGGTGATGCATCGGACCTAAGCCTTTGGGCGCATAGAACCCGTCACGGGCTTAGCACCCAGGCTGCTCGGCCTTTAGTTTACCGTTTCGCCTTCAATTGCAGGCGCTTCGGAAGCATCACCGGTGATCTCAATCCGGCGGGCCTTCTTCGCTTCTGGCACACGGCGTTCCAGGTCTACGTGCAGCAGACCATGTTCTAGCTTCGCGCCGACGACCTCGACATGATCAGCCAGACGCCAGACGCGACGGAACCCGCGGGATGCAATGCCGCGATGCAGGTAGGCGCGTTCGCCTTCTTTCTGCTCGGCCAGAGCGCCAGCGATCGTCAGCTGGTCTTCCTTGACCTCAATCGAGAGATCGCTGTCGCCAAAACCTGCGACAGCAAGCGTGATGCGGTAGGCGTCGTCGCCAGCCTTTTCAATGTTGTAGGGCGGATAGCCGCCTTCGTCCGGGCGCTCCATGTTCTCGAACATGTTGACGATGCGGTCAAAGCCAACGGCGCCACGGTACAGGGGTGCAAAATCTAGGGTACGCATTAGGGACATCCTCCTTAGAAGCGATGTTAAGGGTCAATCTATCGCCCGCTCGCATGAGCCGGACGTGTCGCCAGGACCCCCTTTTGGGCTGCCCCGGCTGACAGACATGAAATAGGAAACCGAGAATCTGGTTTCAAGGGCATTTTTCGCCAGTTGACGTACAGGGCGGACCGCTGCACCTTAAACGCTTGCCGGCTGGGGCGTCGCGGTTCGCATTTTGCGGATTCGAGACTGAGAAGCACTCACCGAACCTGATCTGGATTATGCCAGCGTAGGGAGAACGGCTTTATGAGAAAGCTGACTTTATGGACGGCCTGCGTGTTGAGCGCGGGTTTCTTCACCGGTTTCGCCGCATCGGCAGAGCCTGTAACCGTGCCTGTCCTGGCACCGATCACCGGATTTCTGGCGCTTGAAGGCGGTGCCCAGCGCAATGGCGCGCTGCTGGCCGCAGATCATGCTGGCGACGGCATGATCAAGGCCGATGTCCAGGATACGACAACCGCACCCGCCGTCGCGGTCAGCGCTTTCCGGCGCGCACTCCGGGATGGGCTGCCGCCTGCAATGTTGGGACCGATCCTTGGCTCACAGATGCTGGCACTGTTACCGCTGGCGGATGCTGAAGGCGTGCCGATCCTAACAATCTCCGGCACAGCAAAGCTGACCGCTATGGGCAGCCCAAACATCTTCCGCTTCTTCCCGGGCGATGTTGTGGTTAAGGCGGCGCATGCTCGCTATGCCGTTGAAGATTTGGGAATAAAAGCCCCTGCGATCATTTTTCAAACAACAGCCTATGGCCAGAGTGGCCGCGCTGAATTGGTCGCCAATCTGAAAAAGCTGGGTGTAACGCCTGTCTATGAAGAAGGTGTGCCGCCTTCGGCCAAAGACCTCACGTCCGCGCTCGCAAAGGCCCGCGCTGCTGGTGCTGATGGCCTGCTACTGCACTTGCATGGCGGCCCAACGGCCCTCGCCGTTCGGCAAGCGTTTGAGCTTGGAATGAATTTGCCCATTGTTGCGGGCTCAGCAATGCATCAGCCAACGACAGCCGCATTGCTGGATCCCGCCATGCTGAAGGGTGTGTGCGCTGAATCCGGCTCTGCCCCCGCAGCGGAAATTGACGGTCCCGGCAAGAGCTTCGCTGACGCCTACCGCGCCCGCTTCAACCAAGAACCAGACGCCTTCGCGCTGGCGGAATATGACGCCATGGGCATGTTGGCGGCGGCCTTGAAATCTGGCGCCAAAAACCCCGCTGATGTTCGAAAAGCTTTGTCAGGCATGCGCTATCCCGGAGTGGCCATGACCTATCGCACCAATGGACGCGGCGACATGGCTCATGATGCGGTGATCGTTTGCTATGACGGCGACAGCCATCGCGCCCGCATCGCCAAGCGGTACCAAGCGCTCGACGGCGTCCAATAGCGCCAAATCCCTTGGACGCGCTATCCCTGCAATCTGTCTCTTATACACATCTCCGAGCCCACGAGACCTCTCTACATCTCG
>CAJXVF010000466.1 GCA_913060845.1 uncultured Alphaproteobacteria bacterium
TCGGCAGCGTCAGATGTGTATAAGAGACAGGTGATTGGCAGTGCGGCACGTTCCAGGTCGATTTTGTGCTGCCAGACCGCTTGGGCGCCACCTATATCGGTGAGGACAGCGCGCGGCATACGCCGGTGATGCTGCATCGAGCGATTTTGGGTTCATTTGAACGCTTCATCGGCATTTTGATTGAAAACTATGCTGGCCGTCTGCCGCTATGGCTTGCGCCCACGCAGATCGCCATCGCGACAATCGTTTCCGATGCAGATGACTATGCCCATGAAGTAATGGCGGCCTGTAAGAAGGCTGGCCTGCGGGTTGAACTCGATCTCAGGAATGAGAAAATCAACTACAAAGTTCGCGAGCATAGCTTGGCCAAAACGCCGGTCATGATGGTCGTGGGTAGGCGCGAAGCGGAGGAGGGTAAAGTTGCTCTCCGCAGGCTTGGCGGTAAGAATCAGGAAGTGCTTGCGCTTGACGAAGCAATCCGTACCCTGTCAGAAGAGGCGCAGATGCCGTCATCATCATAATCGATGACGACTGTCTTTAACCAAAATCGCCGATAGGCCGGGAAACACGCCTCGTTTCCCCAGGAATGGCCACCGGCGGCTATATTAGGAGCTTGATCCATAGCGCGACCACATCCCCAATCCGCACCCGTCAAAGACGGTCCCCGGATTAACGAAATGATTGATGTCCGCCAAGTCCGCCTGGTAGGCGTAGACGGCGAGATGATCGGCGTTGTTGCTACTGTCGCAGCGCTTGATGCTGCTGCTGAAGCGGGGCTAGACCTCGTTGAAGTATCACCGAACGCGGACCCGCCGGTCTGTAAGCTGCTGGACTATGGCCGCTTCAAATATGAAGCCCAGAAGAAAAAGAATGAGGCCAAGAAAAAGCAGAAGGTCATCGAGGTCAAAGAGATCAAGATGCGCCCGGCGATTGAGACGAACGACTACGAGATCAAAATGCGCGCCGCTCGCAAGTTCCTGGATAATGGGGACAAAGTAAAAGTGACGATGCGTTTCCGTGGCCGTGAGCTTGCGCACCAAGACCTCGGTGCGAAAGTGCTTGAGCGTGTTCGGGGTGAGCTGGATGAGACCGCAAAGGTCGAACAGATGCCGCGCATGGAAGGCCGCCAGATGGTGATGGTTATCGCACCACGCTAACTGGTCTGAATGAGACGGATTAAGCGGCGGCGTGTCCCTAGGGCATCGCCGCCGCTTTTCGTTTGGACATCACATTGATGCATCGCCATCGGTAATCCGACCAGCGCCCGAAGGATGCATTGTCGCCGCCATGCCGGGCTTCCAAACGCGGTGGAAGCGGTGCGTCATATAAGCGGCGGCGACCATGGGCCCCGCAAGATTGACTATCGGGATCGTAAACAGCAGCGTCAGCACGATACCGTCCATGAGGTTCCCGCCGAGCTTTTGCTTTCGAAGAACAGCAGCTTGCAAAGGGTCCATGCGGCGTAGCGCCAGCAATTCAAAATACTCCCGTCCCAACAGATAGCCGTTGACCAGATAGTATGGGATCGGTGCCAGCGGTGTCGCCACAATGAGCAGAATTATCCACACGAACAGCAGCAAAATATTCAAGCCAAGTACGACAGCCATCAGCCGAAGCGCTGTCCAGATGATCTCTGACATGCGTTGACGCCGGGCTGCTGGTAGGTGCGGGTAGTGTTTATTTTCAACCGCTTCTGCAACAGTATCTAAGAATAAGGATTGCAGTCCAATAGCAGCGGCGGGGAACAGCATCAAAGCGATGATGGTCGCCAGCGCGAACCCAGCCGTGTCGACCAGCCACTGCAGTGCCATGTCGATAAACGAGATCCCGAACCAGGACCCAGTTGTGATGTCCCAGGCCCCAATCAGATAGGCAACACCGAAGATAAGCAGCCCCATTACAAGCACGGCGAGCGCTAGGCTGAGCAGCAGAATCTTCAGAAGTTTTGGGTCGCGCATTTGCGCAATGGCCTTGGAAAGATCGTTTATCATATGCGTTTCGCTGGACAGGTGCCTGTCCCATCTCCTATCTCTAGTAGTCTGGCGTCGCGGCGCTATACTCTACGCTTGATTCGGTTATGGAGCTTCATAGCGTATGGCGCAAGCTGGGCTTGATGTAATGGCTCTCGGCAATGCAATTGTCGATGTGATTGCGAAGGTGGACGATGCTTTTTTGGCGTCCCGTGACCTTCCCAAAGGCGGAATGACTTTGATCAACGCTGATCAAGCGACCGCTATCTATGATGCGATGGGACCAGCGCGTGAGGCGTCTGGCGGGTCTGCGGCCAATACGGCAGCGGGCATTGCGTCGTTTGGTGGCAAAGCAGGCTTTATCGGGCGCGTGCGCGATGATCAGCTCGGCCAGATTTTTGAGCATGACATTCGCGCGATTGGCGTTGATTACGGCACGCCGCATGCAACGTCTGGCCTGCCGACCGCGCGATGCTTCGTCTTTGTGACGCCAGATGCTGAACGCACGATGATGACGTTCCTGGGTGCCTCGACAGAAATCGCGCCTGACGACATTTCGGCAGACGCCCTTGGCGGCGCCAAAATTCTGTATATCGAAGGCTATCTTTGGGATCAGCCTGCAGCCAAAGCAGCGGTGCTGAAGGCCGCAGACCTTGCTCATGCAGCCGGTGCCAAGGTGGCGTTCTCTCTGTCGGACAGCTTCTGTGTGGAGCGGCATCGCGACGAATTCAAATCTCTGTTGCGGGACCAAGCAGACATCGTATTCGCCAATGAGGCGGAAATTATGGCGCTTTATGAGACACAGACATTCGAGGAGGCGGCAGATCATGCGGCCCTGGATGTTGGCGTCGCTGTATTGACCCGTGGTGCGGCTGGATCGCTTGCAATCGCTGGGGAAGAGCGCGCTGCGGTGCCAGCCGAAGACGCCGGTACGGTCATCGACACCACAGGTGCTGGCGACCTCTACGCTGCTGGATTCCTCCATGGTTGGGCGACGGGACGTGATCTTGAGACTTGCGCCAGGCTTGGTGGTTTAGCTGCAGCTGAAGTGATTTCACATTTGGGCGCGCGCCCGGAGACGTCTCTTGCAGACCTCGCCACCAGACACGGCCTCTAGCGCCCAACCTTCGGCTGAGGGCGGCGGTGCAAGCAGTGCCCGCAGTCCGCTCGGTATCTGTCTCTTATACACATCTGACGCTGCCGACGAATAGAGAGG
>CAJXVF010000467.1 GCA_913060845.1 uncultured Alphaproteobacteria bacterium
CGAGATGTAGAGAGGTCTCGTGGGCTCGGAGATGTGTATAAGAGACAGCTCCAAAGACGGTAAGATCACCGCCGTCACCGCTGATTATTACTATCAGGCTGGCCCATTCCCGGGCTCCCCAGTTGGTCGCGCGGTGTACTTCCCGTTCGCCAGCTACAAAATCGAAAACGCGATTGTTCGCGGGTTTGACGTCGTGTCGAACCGCCAGAAGGTCAACGCGTACCGTGCTCCGGGCGCACCTGCCGGCAACTATCCGCTGGAATGCCTGCTGGATGAAGCCGCAGAGAAAATCGGCATGGACCCGCTGCAGCTCCGCAAGGTCAACATGATCGGTGCCGACGAGCCAACATTCTACGGCGCCAAGCTCGGCACCCACGGCATGTTGGAGTGCATTGAAGCGCTTGAAAATCACCCGAACTACAAGATTAAGCTCGGGCCGAACCAGGGTCGCGGCTTTGCTGTTGGCTATTGGGGCAATGCGGGCGGCGAATCGAGCGCCCAGCTGCACATCAACGAAGACGGCACTGCTCTCGTCATCACGGGCCACCCAGATGTCGGCGGTAGCCGCGCGTCCATGGTCAACATCGCTGCTGAATTGCTTGGCGTCGACTACCGCAAGGTTCGCGCGCAAATCGGCGACACCAACTCTGTCGGCATCAGCGCCGTAACAGGCGGCAGCCGCGTTACCTTCGCTGCCGGTATGGCCGTTGAGCAAGCGACATCAGAAGTCATCATGAACCTCCGCGGTCGTGCTGCTGAAAAATGGGGCATCGACATTGAGGCGGTTGACTGGGCAGACGGCCAAGCCAGCCCCGCTGGTGCCAACGCTGGTGAATTTGAGCCGCTGACACTGGCCGACATCGCAGGCATGGGCGGCGCCCCTATCGCTGCATCGGTTTCCTTGAACGCGACCGGGCATCAGGGCGCATTCGCAGCGCACATGGTCGACGTTGAGGTTGATAAAGAAACCGGTCACGTAAAAGTGCTGCGCTTCACTGCATCCCAGGATGTGGGCCGTGCGATCCACCCCGACTATGTCGAAGGGCAGATCCAGGGCGGTGTTGTTCAGGGCATCGGCTGGGCGCTCAACGAAGAATATATCTATGCTAAGGACGGCGACGTTGATAACGCTGGGTTCCTCGATTACCGGATCCCAGTCGCAAGTGATCTGCCAGAAATCACCCCAATCATTGTTGAGGTGCCTAACGATAAGCATCCGTACGGTGTTAAGGGTGCTGGCGAAGTCACAATCGTACCGCCGCTCGCAGCGATCACGAACGCGGTTTATCACGCAACGGGCCTGCGCATGACTGAATTGCCAATGTCACCGCCGCGCGTGCTGAAAGCGCTCGACGACGCCAAAGGCTGATTTGATAGCGAACCCCGATAGCACCAGCCGCATTGCCCGTGGCGCTATCGGGAAGCGATGAGTTTCTGATATCCAAGCTCGAAGGCGGCTGAGCAATCACCATGAGTGACCTTTCAGGTAAATCTGCGCTGGTGACCGGCGCATCCGGTGGCATTGGTGCTGCCATTGCCCGGCAACTGCACGGCATGGGTGCCAGCGTGGCGCTCTCCGGCACACGAATAGAGCCGTTAGAGGCTCTGGCTGCTGAACTTGGCGACCGCACTGCCATCACCCCATGCAATTTGGGCGATGGCGAGGCTGTGGCTGGGCTAATTGGCCAAGTTGAGGCTGCCCTCGGCCAATGCGACATCGTTATCAACAATGCAGGCGTGACCCGTGATGGGCTCGCTATGCGCATGAAAGACGAGGACTGGGACACAGTCCTCGCCGTGGACCTGACTGCCGCATTCAAGCTTTCACGTGCTGCCCTGCGTGGGATGATGAAGCGGCGCTGGGGGCGGATCGTCAACATCACCTCCGTCGTGGGCCATTCCGGCAATCCTGGCCAAGCGAACTACGCTGCGGCGAAAGCAGGGCTCGCTGGCATGACACGCAGCATGGCGGCGGAAGTCGCGGCGCGCGGCATCACCGTGAATTGTGTGGCACCCGGCTTTATCGCTACCCCAATGACCGACGTTCTGAACGATAAACAAAAAGACGGCATCAACGAACGCATCCCCGCTGGCCGCATGGGCGCGCCCGATGATATCGCAGCCGCTGTCGCCTATTTGGCGTCGAATGAGGCTGGATATGTCACGGGCCAGACGCTGCATGTGAACGGCGGCATGGCGATGCTTTGAGCCGAATATCGAATCTACAAAAAATAAGGGTTGGCATTCGCCGCCAATGCTGCCTAAATCTCTAGCCTGGGCCTGTAGCAAGGCCCGTTATTGTGTGTTACCTACCCGCGCAATCATGCGCCGTTTCGCCTTACGGCAGACGCATGGCTGCTTTAAACAGAAGAATTAGATCGCAGGGAACTATTTGAATGAGCGACATCGCCGAGCGCGTTAAGAAAATCGTTGTTGAGCACCTCGGCGTCGAGGAAAGCAAAGTCAACGAAAACTCCTCCTTCATTGACGATCTGGGCGCCGACAGCCTCGACACCGTTGAGTTGGTTATGGCTTTCGAAGAAGAATTTGGCTGCGAAATCCCTGACGACGCCGCCGAAAAAATCGTGACCGTGAAAAACGCGATCGACTTCATCAGCGAAAACGCCGACTAACCCATTCTGGGTTATTATCGGTTGGCTAGGCGCACGTAGCGCCTGCCACACCTTCTAGCTCTCAAAATCGGAGGCCTCCCATGCGTCGCGTCGTCGTAACCGGCATCGGCTTGGTCACGCCGCTTGGCTGCGGGATCGAAATTCCGTGGAAGCGGATGCTCGAAGGCCAGTCTGGGCTTGGTCCCATGCAAGGCTTCGAAACCGATGATTTGCCGTGCCGCATTGCGGCGCACGTCCCCCATGGCGAGGCTGAAGGTGACTTCAATCCAGACGCCGTTATGGCCGCGAAGGACCGTCGCAAAAGCGATCCGTTCATCGTGTACGGGATCGCTGCGGCGGAAATCGCCGTTGCGGATTCCGGCTGGAAGGCTGACACCGAAGAAGCGGGCGACCGCACTGGCGTAATGGTCGGCTCCGGCATTGGCGGGCTGTCTACCATCTACGACACGTCCGTGACTTTGCATGAACGTGGCCCGCGCCGGGTTTCACCGTTCTTTATTCCTGTCTCTTATACACATCTGACGCTGCCGACGAATAGAGAGG
>CAJXVF010000468.1 GCA_913060845.1 uncultured Alphaproteobacteria bacterium
TGATGGGATAAATACTATCCCTATGGGTGGACCACTTCAGGGGGGCTGCTCCAGTGTATTGCTGAAGGGGCGGAGACGGTCGAGCAGGTCGATCTGCTCATTGGTTACGGCTGCAAACAAATTCAGAGCTATTACTTCAGCCGCCGGATCCCTGCCGAGGAATTAGTGGATAACTATCTGGCTGAGGCTGCTGGAAAGCCAAAGTTGGCCAAAGCTGGATAGACGATTCCAGTCTGCCAAGTTACCGTTCGGCAGAACATGTTTTTGCCGGAGGTCATCTTGAATGTTTGACTACATCGAAGCCCGCGCCGCGGCTAATCCAAACATCGCGCAACACGCTGCATTCGGGCCGTTATCCGCAGCACTGCACGCCGATGACGCCCGCTGGACCCTGCTGATCGATGAGACAGGCGCCCACCTTTCTGGCGGCGAAGGCATGGCTGAGGTAACGCTATCGGCGACTTCGGACGCATGGGCCGAACTCCGCAAGTCAGAGCCGCAGCCGGGCTTCCAAACGCTAACGACTATGCGGCGCACCCAGAACCTCATCGTCACTGGGGACATGGTGAAATTTCATCAGCACCTGCTGCTGCTGGAGATGCTGTTCTCAAATCTAAGTCCAGATGAACAGCCCGCACCACCCCTTCCCACCGCTCCAGAAATTGAGCCAGTGATGGGCCGCTATCTGCGCCTGGCAATCAATGGCCGCCCGCATCGCGTGTATTTTGAGGAAGCGGGGGAGGGCATTCCGCTGATCTGTCTGCACACTGCCGGAAGCGATGGGCGCCAATTTCGTCATATTTTGAATGATCCCGCTATTACAGCGAACTACCGGGTGATCGCATTTGACCTGCCCTGGCACGGTAAATCTTCACCACCTGCGGGGTTTGAGGCCGAAGTTTATGAACTGACGACAGACAGTTACATGGATATCGTCATGGCGATTGTTGATGCCTTGAAGCTGGACCGTCCAGCCGTCATGGGTTGTTCAATCGGCGGGCGCGCAGTGTTGCACCTTGCAATCCGGCATGGGGATCGGTTCCGGGCTGCGATTGGCCTGCAATCAGCGCTTTATGCTGAGGACAGAAGCATTGGTGATCCCGCATCACCAAATGTGCTGCACCGTCCAGACATCCATGGCGGTAAGACGGCGGGCGCTTCCATGGCAGGCATGATCGCACCGCAATCGCCGCCGGAAGAGCGCTGGGAGACGATGTGGCACTACATGCAAGGTGGGCCCGGCATATTCGCAGGTGATCTCGTCTACTATTTCGAAGATGGCGACTTGCGGAATGGGCTTGCGGAGCCGCTCAGGAATGCTGCGTGCCCGATATATTTGCTGAGTGGCGACTATGATCCATCCGCGACGCCGGAAATGGGCCAGGAACTTGCTGATCTTATCAACGCAACGCATTTCGAGGTTATGCGCGGCGTTGGGCATTTTCCAATGTCGGAGAACCCGACAGCATTTCGGGAATACCTGCTTCCGGTTCTGGAGAAGGTGCGGGCGCAATAGCGGGCCGCTCACGCTTGGCGGCATATTGCATCAACAAGATGCCACCCAGGATCATCATAGCCCCCAGGAATTGCATCGGACGCAGCGCCTCGCCTAGAGCAAGATAGGCTACGAGGATCGTCGCAACTGGCTGGATGTTGGACAGAATACCCATCCGCTCCGGCCCGATTATAGGCAGAACGATATAGAACAGCGGGATGCAGGATGCCTGCATGGCGGCGGCACCCAGCATCGCGGCCCACCCAGCGCCGCCGCTCGGCAGAGGCACGCCGCCGAAAAACAGCGTGGCACCGGTCAAACACACAGCCGCGACAAGCGCCATATGCGTCATGCTAACAACCGGATCGATATGGGAAAGCTTGCGCGAAACCCAGGTTATGTTGATGGAGCAAAACACGCCGGCGGATAGCCCAAGTGCGACACCACGCCAATCTAGATCATTCAGGCTGACGCCAAGCATTACGGCAAGCCCAGCGAATGCGATTAACGTAGCGCCAAGCTTCATGGGCGATGGTGGGCGTCGGTCTACGGCAGCGTTAATGATCGTCACCAGTGGCGGGAATATGAAAAACAGCAGGGCTGCTACTGCTGCTGGAATGAACTCGGCGGCTGCAATATTGCCGTAGAACATGTGGGACAGCAGCAGGCCTGGAAACAAGCAGGCAAGCCAGCTCTTGAAGCTCATCGTCAGCCGCCGCCCGGTCAGTTCGCAAAACCCTAGCAGCAGGATCACCAGCAGCCAGGCGCGCGGGAAGGCGATGGAAAGGCCATTGGCACCCTCTTCGTAGGCGATCCGCGCAATCGCGATGGCGCAGCCAAGTCCAATGGACCCGACAAGCGCAAACACTGTTCCAACTGCTTCGCCGCTTCTACGCATACCGCCTGATGAAATCCGAGGGAGAATACACTGCGGCCCCCTCGCGGGCGCGGCGCGGGCGGACTATGCTTGGGGTCAATCCCCCTTGCAAGCAGAAGGAAACGCTACAGTGATTCACTTCTACAGCTGGAACACATCGAACGGCAAAAAGATATCTGTCATGCTGGAAGAACTTGGCTTGGACTATGAATTCCATCCCATAAACATCTCCAAGGATGAGCAGTTCGCACCCGATTTTCTGGAAATCAGCCCCAATAACCGCATCCCGGCTATCGTCGATACCGATGGCCCCGGCGGCGAGTCGATCAGTGTGTTCGAATCCGGTGCGATCCTGATCTATCTGGCTGAGAAAGCGAAAAGCAACATGCTGCCGACGGATCCCCGCAAGCGCATGCAGGTGTTGGAATGGCTGATGTGGCAGATGGGCGGTTTCGGCCCGATCCTGGGACAGGTCCATCACTTCACGAAGTACAACCCCGATGCCTCCGAGTACGCCCGCAAGCGCTACGAGGAAGAAGCGCGGCGTCTTTACGGTGTGCTCGACAAGCGCCTCGAGGGCCGTGATTTCATCGTGGATGAGTATTCGATTGCCGACATGGCATGCTGGCCCTGGGCCGCGCGCCACAACTGGCAGGAGATCGACCTGAACGAGTATCCGAACGTGCGTCGCTGGTACATGACCATGCTCGACCGCCCGGCGGTACAGGCGGCGTGGAACATTCCGGAGAATGATCAGCCCCTGCCGATCCCCGAGTAAGACAGCCCTATCTCGATTGAGAAAC
>CAJXVF010000469.1 GCA_913060845.1 uncultured Alphaproteobacteria bacterium
CGAGATGTAGAGAGGTCTCGTGGGCTCGGAGATGTGTATAAGAGACAGGGCGGTGGGGAAGGCGGCAGGGCCAGGGTCATTCTGCATCCAGACACCCCTGATCCGCAGATTATGGACACGAAGCAACGGCGGATTGCGCTTGCTGCTGGCGCACGCGTCCGCCTCGAAACGCCGGGCGGTGGCGGGTACGGGGCACCAGCGGATCGGCCAATTGCGGCACTCGCGGCGGACCTTGCAGATGGGCGCATTAACCATGCGCTGGCCATCAAAACATACGGTGAAGCCTTGACTGCAAAGGCAAAAGCGATGATCCCAGCATTGCCGTGAGTTGCGCCTTTCGCTAGGTTTAGGTTAAAAATAAAACACAGTCTTAAGCCATTTAGCAGCACACTTGCGATATGGTTCATACGGTAAATTCATTGGACGCTAAGTAGGCGCAATGACGTTACGTTTGCGGGATAGCCAAGAGGGCAAGGTCTGTGCAGATGATTTTGGTACTTGGTACTTGGTACTTGGTGCTGCAGTGTTGCTTGCAGCATTCAGCGGCGACAGCGGCCATCCGCTCTACCGGGCGTTAGCGGCGGCTGATGAAGGCCGCCATGAGACGGCTGCGTATCATTATTCGGTCGCGCTCTCGAAGGGTACGCTTGGGGCGGGCGACCAATCCATTGCGCACAATAACCGTGGCGTCGCCTATGCGCGGCTCGGCTAGTACGATGCTGCTCTTAGTGACTTCACAGCGGCGAAATCGATGACGGCGGGTGATTCCATCCTGTTCACCAACATGAAAACCGCCAAGAAATTGCTCTACGCTCGCAAGCATGACCTCGCCCCGCCACCCGCTGTATTCCAGCTCCGGGACCAGTCTAGAGCCGTGTGGCTGTTTTAGGCCTTAAACGGGTCAGTCTTCAGCCAATCCACAGTATCTTTCAGTAGCGTCGGGATGTCCCGCACAGGGACGCCCAGGCTATCGCGCCGTGTGGTGTCAAAGCCTGTTGGTGTGACAGGGGTTCCGTCCATCGGAGCAGGCATTTGCATGGCTGGGAGAAGCTTTTGCAGTTCGCCGTAAATTTCCTGCCAATGCCAGCTGTCGTAGACGCCGAAGTAGCGGCCTGACGCTGTGGGCTTTTCATACGCCGCAAGGAAAAGTGCCGCCAGATCATGCAGATGGATCATAGAGCTGGAATCATTCGGAATTTGCTGATGCCGGCCTTCGCCGCTTTCAATTAGCCGCTTCAGCCATACCTGCGGGTTGCCCTGCAAATGTTCTGGCAAAATGACGGGACCGTACATGCCCGTCGGCAGCAGAATGGATAGGCGGACATCGTGCGCCGCCGCTAACGCCATTGCAGCCTTTTCCATTACGGTCTTGGTGGCGGACGTGTATTTCTTCGCGCGGCGCTGTTCATCCGCATCTGACCAGTGATCGACTTCATTCTTTACTGGCACAGATGGGATCGGGTTCGTGCTGCTGGTGCTGCTGCAGATCACGATAGTCTTGACGCCATGTCGGATTGCGGCGCGCATGATATTCAAGCAGCCATTGACGGTGGGCATGATAATATCCCGCTCGCCCTCTGCATCATCCATATCCACTGCCCGCTTGCCTGTTGGCCCGGCGTAGACGGGGATCAGGCAGGCGATATAGACGCAATCCGCACCCTTTAGTGGCGCATCAAATACAGCTTCGTCGCTCATGTCTCCACTGAACAATTGCAGGCGATCCGCAGCCCCGGGCAAGCCCATTAAATAAGGTGCCTTAGAGGGCGCAGTTGCGTCCCGCAATGTACCGTTCACGCGATACCCACGTGCTAAGGCTTCCCGTGTGATGTGTGATCCGACAAGCCCGCTGGCACCGGCGACTGCAATCAGTTTTGGCTGAGCCATATGAAGGAAACTCCGAGTGTGAGGTGACGAACAGTGTTTCACGAAGGTTGGTTTCGCAACAAGCCCGAAGCCCGCTTTGTCCTGGCTTGTGTGACGGACTGGCGGACGGCATCATCGGTAAAACCGCCAGCAGGGGACTATCCGCTATGAAACGGATTGATGACGAGACTGATCTTCGTGAGCTTTACGGGAAAGAGCCTTCGGAGCGTGCGCTGAAGAAGGTGATCAACAGGTTTGATCCGCATTGCCGTCACTTCATTTCGCTTTCGCCATTTTTGGTGATTTCCTCCTCCTCACCTGATGGGCACCTGGATTGCTCACCCAGGGGCGATCCACCGGGCTTTGTGCAGGTGTTGGACGACACGACGCTGTTACTGCCAGATCGGCCCGGCAATAACCGGCTGGATACGTTGAGCAACCTCGTCGCCAACCCGGAAGTAGCGTTGATATTCTTCCTGCCGGGCGTGAATGAGACGCTGAGGGTGAATGGCACGGCGGAAGTTGTGGAAGACCACCCCGCACTCGGCGATGCAGCGATCAATGGACGGGCGCCTAAATCCGGCCTTGTGATTCATGTGCGGGAGATTTACCTGCACTGCGCCAAGGCCTTGATTCGCTCAAAATTCTGGGACCCAGAGGTGCAAATTGAGCGAAAATCCTTCCCCACCCTTGGCCAGATGATTGCTGACCAAGCTGGCGGCATGGACGGTGAAGCGCAGCAAGCCAGCATCGAAATCGCCTATAAAGAAGGCCTGTACTGATGAGCGAAGCGGAAGCCCGTCCCTGGCGCGGCAACAAAGTTCCCGAGCAACGCTATTTTGAGGATTTTGAGATTGGCGAGCGCTTTCTGAACCCATCGCGCACCCAAACCGATGCGCTGTTTGCTGCCTTCCAATTGGCCAGCGGCGACAATCACCCAATCCATTATGACGTTGAATACTGCCGCAGTTTGGGGTTCCCGGGTCTGCTCGCCCACGGTCTGCAGGTCCTGATCCAAGCGGCACCGGGCGCTGGTGACTTCCCGTTTGTGGTGCAGGATTCCTTGAAGGCAGTCGTCGAAGTGTCCGCCAAATTCAAAGCGCCCGTGTTCTCCGGCGATACTACGTATCCGATGTTGGAAGTCGTTGGGCTAGAATCTGGGCGCACGACTGGCGTCATCGTGCTGCGCTCGACCGTGCACAATCAGCGGGATGAGCTTTGCATGGACGGCGAGATTAAGACGCTGCTTAAGCTGTCTCTTATACACATCTGACGCTGCCGACGAATAGAGAGGTGTAGAT
>CAJXVF010000470.1 GCA_913060845.1 uncultured Alphaproteobacteria bacterium
CGCCCCAGTCGCGCGGAATGCGCCCCAGATCGCGGCGGCCAGAACAATCAGCGGGAAGGGGGCACCCAGGAAGAAAATTCCAACGAATGCGAGGCCCGCGATAACCCAGTCCGTGGCACCTTTCAACGCGCGCTTGGATATCCGCAGCAGCGCTTCCAGCACGATCACGATGACGGCGGCTTTGACGCCGAGGAACAGCGTTTGCACCAACGGCACATTACCGAACGCGGCGTAGATGCTCGCCAGCGCCAGAACGATTAGCGCGCCGGGAATGACGAACAGCAGCCCTGCCGCCAGCCCGCCTTTCAGCCCATGCAATCGCCAGCCGACATATGTGGCGAGCTGTATGGCTTCCGGTCCCGGCAGGAACATGCAGAAGCTGAGGGCGTTCAGGAATTGCGGCTCCTTCAGCCAGCGCTTTTCGTCCACGACGACCCGGTGCATCAGCGTGATCTGCGCTGCCGGGCCGCCGAAGGAGAGGAGGCCGATCTGCGTCCAAGCGCGCAAATCCTCACGGAATGTGGGCGTTGGTACATCATGCGGTTCAGTCATGGGCTCAGCCCCCCGCAGAGGAGGCGGGCCAATCGTGGCCTTCGTCCGTCGCGTCCCTGGCCCAGCGATCGAAAGCGTCGTATATGCCCATGGCGGCGTCCAATTGCGCTAGATCATCCCGGTACATTCGGGAAAGGCCGAGTGATGCCGCCAGCAAGCCCGCCGCCTCAGGGGCTAAGTCATGGCGGTTGGTGTCAGCACCGCGCACGATGGTCGCCAGATGGTCCAAGGGCGAGGTGCGAAGGGTGAAGGCGTCCAGCATGGTATCGAACGTGCAGTGATCGCCCTTATGGCTCCATGGAACGCCTTCGATATCAAAGGGTGTTGCGTCAAACTTCTCCGCCACATCCAGCACGTCGCTGGGCGCTACGAATAGGAACTGCGCGCGGGGGTCCACAAAGCGGCGGATCAGCCAGGGGCAGGCGATGCGGTCAATCTTCGGGCGTTGGCGGGTGACCCATACCGTGCGGCCCTCGGCGTTCGGCTTTGGCATAGGGGCGATGGGCACAAGCGGCGCGCCTGCAGCCGCCCAAGCGACGACGCCGCCTGCCAGCGTTTCAGTTTCAATCCCGGCATCCCGCAGGATCGCCGCTGCCCCCTGGCTGATCTTCTTGCCCTTCTGGCAATATACGACAACGCGCTTGCCTTGCAGCATGGGGGCAAGTGCGGCGACATCCCGGAACGGATGGCGCATGGCGGTTGGTATGATGCGGGGATCAAGGGCGAAATCATCGTCGCTGCACGTATCGATGATAACGGGGGCGGCGGGTGTGCCGATCAAGCGGGCAAGCTGGGCGACCGTAATTTCTGTTGGCGACGGCATGATGCGTCCTCCCAAACATGGGTTTCACTGGACGCGAAACTTCAGCTGTCGCCTCACGGGTCGCTCGCAATCCCCATAGCGCAGAAGATGCTGGCAGGAAGCAGCGGTGTCAATGGCGGAGGTGCATTGCGCTATGGGAGATGCTTGCTGAGGGCGCCAGTGACGGCATCGTTCAACAACTAAAAGTCTCTTCAGTGGGAAGAGTGGTCAACCCGTTAGATGCAGTCTTGCGATCCATCCGGGGCAGGAGGTTGAGATTAAGGTGGAAAGCTTCCCATTCACCCGCTACGGCCTAATCCAAGGCAAGGTCCTGCGTGTCTCCGCAGACGCGATCCAGGACGAACAGCGCGGCCTCATGTATGAGGCCGGCATCTCCATGGCCGAAACCACCATCCCCGCAGACAACCGCCGCGTTCTCTTGACGCTTGGCATGGCGGTGGCGGCGGAAGTGAAGACTGGAGCTTGGCGGGCGATCACATTTTTCCTCAACCCACTGCTAGGGTATGCAGATGAGAGTTTGAGGGAGCGGTGATGTATCGATATCGGCTAAGCTAGAAGCGGAGGTGTAATTGGGGATAGGGTCTGAAATTGCCTTAATAGCTGCTATTGGAAGTTACTTTGGAGCCGTAATATCTTTTACGATGATTGTACGGCGCGACGAGTTTAAGGAATTGAGGCTCAGTGGCCAGAAAATTAGTCTGAACGAAACTGTGTTAAGGTCCGCATTTCGAAGACGTGATGATGATCCGCTTAAGGTTGCTCACCTAAAACTTGCAGAAATCGGCCTGCGGCATTCCAAATTCATGTTGTGGGGTGTTTTTCTTTCAATAATATTCGTTGCATCTGTTGAGTTCATCTTAGGAAGTCAGTGAAATGGTTGAATCACCTAACGTTGAAGTTATCCGAGCTTTGAAAGAGTTGGCTGATCCAACACTGCAAGTCTCTACAGTGGGCGCAGTGGTCACCCCAGCGGATGCAGTCCTGTTGATTGTGCCTGCTGACAAGCGGCTTGGAAATCGAAGCGTTCATCCAAAACAAGGATGCCGGCTTGTGATCCATCCGGGGTAGGAGGTTGAGATTAAGGTGGAAAGCGTCCCATTCACCCGCTACGGCCTAATCCAAGGCACGGTCCTCCGCGTCTCCGCAGACGCGATCCAGGACGAACAACGCGGCCTCGTGTATGAGGCCCGCATCTCAACGGCCGAAACCACCATCCCCGTAGACAACCGCCGCGTTCCCTTAACGCCCGGCATGGCGGTGGCAGCGGAAGTGAAGACGGGGGCTAGGCGCGCTATCACATTTTTCCTCAGCCCATTGCTTCGGTATGCGGACGAGAGTTTGAGGCAGCGGTGAACATGGTGAGATTTTGGCCAATGCTGTTTCTTCTGCTTGTGCTGTTAATAGGATTGGGGTCGCTGTCCGTAAAAAGTTTTGCGAAAGAGGCTGTATTTGAGAAAATCCTAAGTCATTCATGTTCAGGCATTGGATTCGTTGACGATGTCAATAAAAATCTTCAAATGTATAAGCATAATTACATCGTTAAATACGAAATAATGACTGAAGATTTGGCGTTTCATGTCCCTGTTTATTATATTCGTCCATTAAGACGTAATTATTTTCATCGAATACCGCCACCAAACATCCCTAAGATGTACCGGGTTGAGCCTGTCAAACCTGGGTTTGCATTTTCTTTTCGGTTTCCGGACATGTTACCTATGGTTACTAGAGCGGATTTGGATCATTCCGGTTCATAGCCGCATGCAGTGAAGAAGCTT
>CAJXVF010000471.1 GCA_913060845.1 uncultured Alphaproteobacteria bacterium
AGATCTACACCTCTCTATTCGTCGGCAGCGTCAGATGTGTATAAGAGACAGCACGCAGACCACTGCATCGAAACCGGCGTCATCATAGGGAAGGGCCTCTCTCACGCCCACGTCATAGCCGATACGCAGACCTGCGCCGCGCGCGTGATGGCGGGCGGCCTCGATGGCGGCCGCGGCCGGATCGATCCCGGTCACATGGGCGCCGCGTGCGGCCAGTGCCTCGGCCATGAAGCCGCCCGCGCAGCCCAGATCAAGTACTTGCCTACCATGCCAGTCGATATGGCGGTCGAACCATTTGAGCCGCCCGGGCACGAGGTTTTTCAGCGTCCGCACCCAGCGGATGTCATCTAACCACCACTGATCGGCAACCTCGTCATAGATTGTTAGGTCATTCCGCATGTGGATGGTCCTTTGCAGGGGCAGCGCGGGGCAGGACATAGGGCACTGCAGCGCGGTACTGTTCAAACCGCGCGCCATAGCGGGCAGAAACGCGACGTTCCTTCAGGCGCGGAGCCAAGAGGCAATAGGCGGTAAAGCAGACCGCAAGCGCCAACTGATCCGGTGTCCAGACCGGCACCGTCCAGAGCGTCAGCGCGAACGCCACATAGATCGGCTGGCGGATCAGCCGGAATAGGCCTTGGGTCGGCATGTCGGGAAACACCGGGCGGATGCGCGCCAACAGCGACATCCAGCCAAGCGCGCCCGACTGCATCTCGGCCCCGGCGTCAAAACTGGCCTTGAGCAACAACAGCCAGCTTGCGCCATAGGTTGCGCTGATGACCCAGAACGCCGCACCTTCGGCCCGCCACCAGACGATGCCCGATGGCGTCCAGAGCGCGAACAGCGCAAGCAGTTGGGCCGAGGCAATGATGGCATAGGTCGTGGTGACCAGCGCCTGGCCATGGGGGCCGGGGATCAGTTGCGCCAGGAACCGCCCGCCCCAGCCGGTCAGCAAAAGCGAATGGGCCAGCGGAAACTGCGCAATCAGCGCCGCATTGGCAAGCACGGCCCAAGGCCAGGGCACGGAGCCCGGACTTTCGCTCAGGCCAAAGAACATCGCGATGATCACCGCCAACACGCCAGCGGCAAAGAGGGTGTAACAGATCACACCCATCCCGAGTGCCAAGGCGATCCGCCCCCCCCGGTGGCGGGCGCAGCGTTGCACGGATCAGCGTGATCAGCCGGGCAATTCGGGGATCGGTGAACGTCATGTCGGCACCATCTGTTCAAGGATGCGCGGGATCTGCTTTTTCACCTTGAAAAACCCGGCCGTGGCGTGGGGCCAGATCGCACTGTCCCAGTCGCGGCGCCATTCGCACAGGGAAATGCCGCGGACCGCCAAAGCGGGCGTGGCCTGGTCTAGCCAATCCCGCAGCGGCCCTTGGGTTACATAGGCTGTCGCGATCTGCGTGGCGCCAGCCGTCGCGGCCCATTTGGCCAGATCATAGGGATCATCGGCGCGAAGATGAGTGGGCGAAACCCCGACACGCGTCGCCGCATCCACCAGTGCGGCCTCCTCGAACCGCGCCACGTTTTCGGCCATTGGCAAGGGCGACCGCAGGTGACTGGCCGACAGGGTGGCGGCGGTGCGGATATCAAGGGTTGTAAGGCCAAAATCTTCAACCCGGCAATCCTCATCAGTGATCAACAAGGCGGTGGGCTGGCCCGGCTGAGGTGGCGTCACCGGGCGCAAGGGCAGCACAGGCGGCAGACCGTCAGGCTCGGTCGCCTCCAGGCCTTCTGTCACCTCGGTCAGGTCACCCGGTCTTGGCGTGAGCCGTCCGTTCGTGAATGTGGTGATGTTCATGGCTGTCGCCGGATAGGGCTTGCCCTTTGTGTGCAGACCCGCGGCCCATCGCCAGCCCAGTGTGTTCGATGCCGCATCGCCATCGAGCAGGTGGCGATAGAAGAAATCCGCCCCCAGCCGCCACGGCAGGCCCAATGTAAAGATCCAGATCGAAGCGAACCACATCCGCGCGTGGTTGTGCAGATAGCCGGTCTCTACCAATTCCTCGGCCCAGGCATCGAAGCAGGCAAGGCCGGTCTGGCCATCCATCGCGCGGTTCACATCCCGGCGCAGGCGGCGGTCGCGGTCCAGCGCCAACAGATCGGCCTGCACCCCTTCAGCATAGCTGGTCCAGACCTGCGGACGGCGTTCCAGCCAGCCTTTGAAATAACCGCGCCAGATCACCTCCTGCACGAACTTTTCGGCGTTTTCCGGTCCGTGCGCCGCCAGTGCTGCCGCCACGGCGTCAGCTTCCAACACCAACCGGCGCCGGATGTAGGGCGACAGTACCGACACTGCCATATGGCGGCCCGCCCCGTGATCGGTATTGCGACCGTTCGCATAACGTCGCCCCATGCGGGGCGCGAAGGCCGCCAGTTGTTTCTCACCCTCTGCGCGGGTTGCGATCCAGTCAGTCATGGCGTTCCAACGTCTATTTTCAGCTGCGAAGTGGCGTCCCAGCATGGGGCTTCAACGCCACCCAATGTCCGCCTCACGATAAGTGTCGACCTTCAAGCGCATTCCTAATTAACTTAAAACTCTGGGCAAGGGCAGCCGCCAAAGGCAAGTCTGGATCAACACTCAGGCGGACAGCTTGCGCAACCGGCGCAAGTGCCAACGGTAAATGGCGGGGCCCAGAATATGGTCATAGATCGCCGATGCGATCTGTCTGACGCCGGGCAAACCAACGACTTTGGACAACCATCGATACTTTGGCATTTGTTCCCAAAGCACCAGAAACGCGGGAATTCCCGATGTCAGTGTTCCATTGTGCATCACATAAAGCCGACGTGCCGCCGTATCAGCGTCAATCCCCCACTGCACGCGCGCGTCCGAGTTCAGATCGTCAAACCTGATCGGCAATTCGTTGTCATCCGAGTACTGCGCATAATGCTGTATCTCGAAATTGCAGACAGGGCAGTTGGCGTTGTAAAGCACGGACGTTGTTTGTTCTTTTTCCATATGATCAGATTTAGTTCGGCGCCACGCGAAATCCAACAAACGCTTCCACCCAACCCAAAGGCCCTTATCGAGATACCCCTTTTTTTATTGGTATACCGCGCTCACTCCAGAACCGGAAATTTCTTGTGTGTAATGACGCGGAAGTT
>CAJXVF010000472.1 GCA_913060845.1 uncultured Alphaproteobacteria bacterium
GAAATGTCGACAAAAGCATGGCCGCGCCCGTCACAGCCATCATTGGCTATGACCCCGAATTTTGGCGGCACATGGACCGCTTGTTCCCATGGGGCGACATGAAAACCATGTTTGAGAAAAGCGCGGATGCGGCTGAAGAAGCGGCTTTCCGCAATGGCACGCTCATGGGTGGCTACATGATGTTGGGTGCCCGTGCGCTTGGCCTCGATTGCGGGCCAATGTCTGGGTTCAATCCAGCGGCGGTGAATGAAGCATTCTTTGCTGGCACGCCTTACAAAGCCAATTTCTTGTGCAATTTGGGCTATGGGGACGCATCCACGGTCAAGGCACGCGGCGATAAGTTTGCCTTCGATGAGATTGCTTCCATCGCTTGAGCTGAAGGTACTCACACTATGGGCGAAAAGCGTGAATTACTGGAATTGATGCAGATGCCGCCGCGCGTCGCCGAAACGATGGCGGGTCGGTATAAAGTGCATGCGCTCTGGGATGCTGCAGATAAGAAGGCGTTGCTGACGGATGTCGCTGACGCAATCACTGGCGTCGTCACCATGGGCCATGGCGGCTGCACGGCTGACCTGATGGGACAATTGCCAAACCTGAAAATGGTCAGCGTGTTTGGCGTTGGCTATGACGGTGTTGATGTCGGCCATGCGACGACAAACGGCATCAAAGTCTCCAACACGCCGGATGTGTTGACTGATGAGGTTGCTAACCTTGCTGTCGGTCTAACGCTGGCACTCACTCGTGAAATTCCAAAGGCGGATTCCTATGTACGGGAAGGGCGCTGGCTGAAAGGCGAGATGCCATTCAATCGCACAATTGTGAACCGCCCGGTTGGCGTTGTTGGCATGGGCCGGATCGGCAGGGCGACGGCTGACAGGCTGGCCGCCCTCGGCGCTAATGTTTCCTGGTATGGGCCACGCCCGAAACCTGATGTGCCCTATCCCTTCGATCCTGATATTGCGCATTTGGCTGCCAATATGGACGGGTTGGTCCTTTGCTGCCCAGGTGGGCCAGCAACAAAGCATTTGGTCAATCGGACCGTGATCAACGCCCTTGGTCCAGACGGCTGGTTAGTCAATGTCGCCAGGGGATCTGTTGTTGAAGAGGATGCGCTGGTTGAAGCGTTGCTCGCCAAGCGTATTTGGGGCGCTGGCTTAGATGTCTTTGCGCATGAGCCGAAAGTGCCCTCAGCATTGTTCGATCTCGACAACGTCGTGCTGCAACCACATCAAGCCAGTGCAACAGTCGCGACGCGGCATGCAATGGCGGACTTAGTGGTTGAGAATTTGGATTTATTCTATGCGAATAAGCCATTGAAAACGCCTGTTACATCATAAGTGTATCCAGCCGTGGCGGACCGGGGCGTAGACTATCTAGCGGGCGTGGATGTGCTCGCGACGGTCTATCATGCCTGTCACCGCGAGCTTTGCGCCTATGATGATGGACGACCCTTTGAAATCCTGAACGTTATGTCACTCGTGGCCGAAAGCCTCGGCAATTAGCGCGAGGATCAGTATAAGACCATGAAGTCGCTTGGGTCTGTTGATGCTGTAATCGAAGCAGTAGCCCCAGATGCTGAAGCGCGCGGTTTGGATATTGGGGCGATCCGTTCGGCACTCGCGGCAGATATGTTTGCCGCCATTCCGCTAGCAACACCCCCAAGTAACTGATTTTTTCTAGGAGGATATTTTGATGGGCGGACAGCTCGACGGCTTGAAGGTTTTAGTGACAGGCGCAGGCGGTGGCATTGGTGAGGCTGTTGCACTCGCCATGGCCGAAGCAGGCGCAGATGTATTCGTCGCGGATATTGACATGGGGCGGGCCGAAGCTGTTGTCAGCCAAGCTGAAGCGCATGGCGTGAAGGCCTACGCAATGCAGGCCGATTGCGGTGACATCAAGCAGATCGACGCCATGATTGAAGGTGCGGTCAGCAATATGGGGCGGCTTGATGTCATCGTGAACAATGCCGGCGTCACCCGGAACGCTTTCATCATGGACATTGATGAAGCGGATTGGGACCGGATGCACCGGGTCAACTCCAAGGGCGTGTTCTTCGCCATGCAGCGCGCGGCTCGGCAGATGATTGAGCAAGGCGAAGGGCGCATCATCAACATGGCGTCCATCGCTGGACGCGGCTTCTCTGCCACGTCAAATGCGGCGTATGCGGCCAGTAAAGGGGCGGTTTTGGCCATGACGTATGTGGCAGCGCATCAGCTTGGGCCAAAGAATATCAACGTCAATGCGATTTGCCCCGGTGTCACTTTTACAGATCTTGTCGACAAGCTCATCGAAGATAGGGCTGAGGAGCAGGGGCGGACGGTTGAAGAAATGCGCGAAATCTTCGAGCGCCCAATCCCGATCCGCCGTGGGAACGACCCGTCGGACGTAGCAGCCCTCGCCGTATTCTTGGCGTCACCAGGTGCGCGGAATATTTCGGGCCAGGGCTACAATGTGGATGGTGGGTTGATCAACAGCTAACGAATGCTGCGACCGCCATCTACGGGGACTGCCATACCCGTCATAAAGCGGGATGCGGGACCAGCTAGGAATGCGATCACGTCTGCAATTTCACCTGGTTGCGCAATGCGGCCAATGGGGTGTTTTTGACGGGATACTTCCATCGCCGCCTCATGGCTTGATGCATTTGACATCATGGCCGCCACCATCGGCGTATCCACGGTACCGGGGCACACGGCATTCACACGAATACCATCGGGGGCCAAATCGAGCGCCAAGGAGCGGGTGAGGGCGACAACGCCGCCTTTGGACGCTGAATATGCTGCGTGATTATAGTTGCCGCGAATGCCGTCGATCGACGCAACATTCACGATGGCACCATCGCCTTGTTTGCGGAGTTCTGGAATGGCGGCTTTGCAGCCAAGAAACACGCCCTTCAGATTGACGCTGTGGATCAGGTCCCACATATCGACGGTGGTCTCTTCCGGGCTGGCTTCACGCAGCACGCCGGCGTTGTTCACCAGAATGTCGAGCCGCCCGAACTCCTGCACGACCCAAGCGACAGTCGCCTTCCAGTCATCCTCAGAGCGGACGTCGAGTGGGCGAGCATTATTGAAGCCTGCCGCTTGTTGGTCGGTCTCCACGGCTGCGG
>CAJXVF010000473.1 GCA_913060845.1 uncultured Alphaproteobacteria bacterium
GATCTACACCTCTCTATTCGTCGGCAGCGTCAGATGTGTATAAGAGACAGATCCGTGTCAGTGATCTGATGGCCGAAGCGCCTAGCATCGTGGACCGGATTGCGCCGGAGCATCTGGAACTCGCCGTCGCAAACCCTGATCTGCTTGCAGGTAAGGTCCGTCACGCTGGCGCAATTTTCCTCGGCGCGCATACGCCAGAAGCTGTTGGCGATTATGTTGGCGGGCCAAACCATGTGTTGCCGACTTCGGGTGCCGCGCGGTTCTCATCTGGCCTTGGCGTGCTTGATTTTATGAAGCGCACGACCCTGCTTGGCTGCGATCCAACGTCCCTGGCCGAAATTGGCCCCCATGCGGCCATCCTTGCAGAAGCTGAAGGCCTGGACGCCCACGGCCTCTCTGTGACAGCCCGCTTTAGCCAGAAATGACCGCGCCTGACCGCATTCAGGAGATCACGTTGGATCAGGCGCTTGGCGGTAGGCTGCGGCCTGAACTGGAGCATGATCGCGCCATCGCCATCCAAGACCTGATTGACGAAAACACGTTTCGTCTCGTCGATGGGGCAGGCGGGCCGTATTCTGTGAAGCTTGGTGTCGATCAAGGGCGCCTGTTGATCCATGTGATGCCTGTGAGTGGTGGTGATCCCGTAATCTTCGGTCTAGCGCTTGGGCCTTTCCGGCGCATAATCAAAGACTATTTCGCTATCTGTGACAGCTATTTCGGTGCAATCCGTGACATGACGCCATCACAAATCGAAACCATCGATATGGCCCGGCGCGGCGTTCACAATGACGGTGCGGAGAAGATGGTTGAACGGCTGCAGTCCAAGGCTGAGATCGACATGCTGACCGCCCGGCGGCTCTTTACGCTGCTATGCGTCCTGCATGCGCGGCGGTGATATACTTCCTGAATCATGACGACCCGCCCAATTGCCAGTGTCCTGTTTTGTTGCACGTCCAACGCCATTCGTTCGCCCATTGCGGCGGAACTGGCCAGGTGGCGAACGCGGGGCCGGGTGCACATTGATAGCTGTGGCGCCCGCCCGGGAGAGGCCGATGGTTTCGTTATCGCTGTCCTGGATGAAATCGGCCTCGATGGGCCAGAAGAAGAGCCTAAGAGCTTCCGTGACTTAGAAGACAACGACTTCGACTTAATCATAACATTATCCCCAGAAGCCCATGAGGCAGCATTGAAATTTTCAGAACACCTGGCCGCAGAGGTCGAGTATTGGCCAACCGTTGATCCCTCTCTTGTTGAAGGCAGTCGGGAGCAACGGCTTGAAGCGTATCGGCGCACGCGGGACGAAATCTTGCAGCGAATTTCGGCGCGGCTCTCCGGTCAATCGGCGCCGGTGGTATGAGCGAGGTCATGGTGGATAACCCAAAACTCATCCTGGCCTCCTCGTCCCTACGCCGGGTCGATCTACTGGCGCAAATTGGCGTTACAGCGGATGCGATTCAACCGACGGATATTGATGAAACACCGCTGAAGCAGGAACTGCCGCGCGACCTAGCTAAGCGCCTGGCTTTGGCTAAAGGCGCCAAAGCAGCGGCAGCAACAACTGACGCGATGGTGCTATCGGCAGATACGGTTGTCGCCTGTGGCCGCCGCGCACTGCCGAAGGCTGAAGACGTGGATCAGGCGGCATTCTGCATTGATCTGCTATCAGGTCGGAGTCACCGGGTTTTTAGCGCTGTAGCTCTGACATTGCTGGACGGACGCGTCTTGCACAGGGTTGTGATGACGGCAGTCACCTTCAAACGCCTGGATAGCCGTGAGCGCGAAGCTTATCTGGCTGGCGAAGAATGGCGCGGCAAAGCTGGCGGCTATGCGATCCAGGGTAAAGCCGCAGCCTTCGTGCGGCGTATCAATGGCTCGTACAGCAACGTTGTCGGGTTGCCATTATTTGAAACAACAGCATTGCTGCAGGGGGCCGGGTACCGGGTGTTTCAATGAACGTACCGCATCTGGATCGTATTCTACTTGAAGCCAGTCCTGGCGAAATTCGCGCCGTGGCGCTGGCTGATGGCGTGCCTTGGGATATCGCCATTGAGCGCGTGACCGCTGCTGCTGGCGCTGGCGACATCTACATGGCGCGTGCTGGGGCTCAAGGCCCGAACGGCAGCCGTTTCTTTGATATCGGTGAGGCTGAGCAAGCGCTCCTCCGCAAGCCGCGCAATGAATGGACCAATGGCGCTTACGGCCTGATCCAAGTGCTGCGCGGGGAGGCCGGGGATAAAGGCCCGCGCATTACGGACCGCGTGTGGCTTGATGGCGTTTGGCTTTCGTTGGGGCAGGGTGCGTCTGGTCCAGCAGAGGACCGTATTGAAGCGCCGCGCAGCTTTCCCAAACTGCGTCGTGCTGCCTTGCGGAGACAGCTGGCGCGCGACCTGCCGCGGAGTGCAGCAATTCGCCTGCATGCTGACCCAGGCCAGGGTATAGAAGCGGCGCGTACTCTACTCGATGAGCGGGACCGGTTGATTGCGGCGATGTCCGCGCTTACGGCCAGTGAACATCGCCCCAAACGTCTTGCTAGAGCGGCTGGGGACGTCACACAGCTTATTAGTCGGGCAAAGGTGGCACGGATTGCCCCGGCAGACCCAGCGAGCGCTGCATGGGCTGCATCTGTGTTGGAGTATCAAACACGGCTGGATGCACCGGATGCCGCCGTTGCGGCTGCAATCGACGATGCAATGGATGAGGCACTGTCGCCAGAGGCCGAGATATTGGATGGTGCGCGCATTTGGGTCGAGCCCACCCATGCGCTAATCGCCGTGGACGTTGATGTTGCGCAGTCCACTGCTGATGTAGGTGTGATTAATGACTCTGCGGCCTATGAGATCGCGCGTCGCCTCCGCCTTGGGCGGCATGGCGGCATGGTCGTCGTTGATTTCTTGCGCCGCGCGCCGGTCCGGGAAAGCCTTCGGCGTATGGCGGACCTTGGGGAGGTTGATCCGTGGCCTTGGGTGCCGCCTGAGAAACCTGATGCGCTAGGCCTCACATCCTTCGCCCGGCCGCGCATGGGTGCCAGCCTGGTGGAGCTAACATCTAGCGAGATGGCCATAGCTGTCTCTTATACACATCTGACGCTGCCGACGAATAGAGAGGTGTAGAT
>CAJXVF010000474.1 GCA_913060845.1 uncultured Alphaproteobacteria bacterium
GAAGCTGCTGCGACGGCTACGGGATCAATTTCGACAAACAACTCAGCAACGGGCTTGCCAAGCTCGGCTTCAATCGTTTCGAAAGCGATGTGGCCAGGGAAGGGCGGTAGGCGATCTTGCAATAACGCCAGGTCGTCTGCGACCTGAGCGCCAAAAAGGTCTGAGCGGGTAGAGAGCGTTTGGCCAAGCTTAATAAAACTGGGGCCGAGTACCGTGAGGGCGGTTGCGAGCCGCTCGCCTGGTCTGCCATCAGCACGTCGTCGACGCAGTAGCCATGCCGCTGCGCGTGCCGCGCCCCGCGCGAATGCAGGCGCTGGTGGGTCATACAATGGGAATAGCGCGTCATGCCGTGCCAGCACAAAGCCGATACGCATTAGGCGCGTAGTATGGCGGATCGCAGATATCATCAATCACGACAATCTGATGGAACGGGACAGCATGAACTTCTAGCCTCTCTTGAATGGTCGTGCTACGCCGCTAAATCAAGACTGCAAAGCAACACACCGCCTTAGACTGGGCCTTAAGATGGGATATTCCGCATGAGCCAGTATGACTATGACCTTTTTGTAATCGGTGCTGGCTCTGGCGGCGTCCGGGCTGCGCGCATGGCATCGGCTGAAGGTATTCGGGTTGGAATCGGCGAAGGGCGGCGGATAGGCGGCACTTGTGTCCTGCGCGGATGTGTACCGAAGAAGCTGCTCGTATACGCAAGCCACTACCATCATGATTTCGAAGATGCAGCAGGCTATGGCTGGCGCTCCCGCGTTCCTTCACACGATTGGGCGACATTGATCGCTAAAAAGAATGAGGAAACGGACCGTCTAAACGGCGTCTATATCAGCCTGCTCAAGAACGCGAATGTTTCCATGCACGAAGGCTATTGCTCGTTCATTGATGCCAACACGCTGAAGGTTGGTGAAAAGACGATTACGGCAGAGCGCATTCTGATTGCATCAGGCGCTGCACCCTTTGTGCCGAATATTCCTGGCGCAGAGCATGGCATCACGTCCGATGAAGCGCTTGATCTCATGAGCATGCCGGACCGCATTGTTATCGTGGGCGGCGGTTACATCGCTGTTGAGTTCGCTGGCATTTTCGCTGGTCTCGGCGCGGATGTAACGCTGATGGTGCGCTCTAGCGTGTTGCGTGAGTTCGAAAGTGAAGTTTCAGACGAACTCACCGAAGCGATGAAGGCCGAAGGCATCAATGTCGTTGTCGGCGAAAGCCCGACAGCTGTGAAGCCAGTTGATGGCGGGTACGTGCTGACGACGGACGCGGGTAATGAAATCACGACAGACCTAGTCATGTTCGCCACGGGCCGTGATCCCAACTCTAAGGGCATGGGCCTGGAAGAAGTTGGCGTTAAACTTGGCAAAAAGGGCATGGTTGTCGTCGATCAGTTCTCCAAGACGACCGTCGATAATGTCTACGCGATTGGTGATGTGACGGACCGGATGGCGCTGACGCCGGTCGCGATCCACGAAGCGATGTGCTTGGTCGATACCCTCTACAAGGACAAGCCGCGCTCACCGGATTACGAATTCGTACCGACTGCCATTTTCAGCCAACCGCCAATTGGCACTGTTGGCTTGGATGAGGTGACAGCGCGGGAACGGTATGGCGATATTGACGTCTATGCTTCTCGCTTTCGCCCCATGAAGCACACGCTTACGGGGCGTCAGACATTCAGTTTCATGAAGCTGCTGGTGGACCCAAAGACAGACAAAGTCCTTGGTTGCCACATGCTGGGCGATGACGCGCCGGAAATCGTGCAAGGCCTTGGTATCGCGCTCAAATGCGGTGCTACCAAAGCTGATTTTGATGCGACCATCGGCATTCATCCGACGGCGGCGGAAGAGTTCGTCACGATGCGCCAGAAGCGTGAGCCAGTGAAGCAGGCTGCGGAATAACTTTTGCGGCTTTAAGGCCAGCGCAAAAGGGCGTATACCGTCTTTCTTTCTGCTTGTGGATAACCTGCCACGCGTGAGCGTTTGGCGGGCAATGAGGATATTATGGGTGATACCTGGACGCCGCAAAGCTGGCGCGCAAAGCCGATCCGCCAAGTCCCACACTATGAGGACGAAGGTGCGCTGAACTCTGCCCTCGGCACAATCAAAGGCTATCCGCCTTTGGTTTTTGCAGGTGAGGCCCGGCGGCTGAAGGAACGGCTAGCCCAGGTCGCGCAAGGTAAGGCGTTCCTCCTCCAAGGCGGTGACTGCGCGGAAAGCTTCGCGGAATTCCATGCGGACAACATTCGCGACACATTCCGTGTGCTGCTCCAAATGGCGGTGGTGCTGACTTATGGCGGCGGGTTGCCTGTTGTGAAGGTTGGCCGGATTGCAGGTCAATTCGCAAAGCCTCGGTCGTCCGATATGGAAACGGTTGGCGATGTAGCGCTGCCCTCTTATCGCGGCGACATAATCAATGGCGCAGACTTCACCGCCGATGACCGGAATCCTGATCCGGCACGTATGGTCACGGCCTACACCCAGGCCTCAGCCACGCTGAACTTGCTTAGGGCGTTTGCCCAGGGCGGTTATGCAGATTTGCATCAGGTGCATCGCTGGAACTTGGATTTCGTCAATGAAAGCCCCCAGGGTGACAAGTACAAGGCGCTTGCAGACAGCTTGTCTGAAACGCTGAAGTTCATGGCGGCTTGCGGGCTTACCTCTGAGACGACCCCGCAGATCCGTGAGACAGAATTCTTCACGTCTCATGAAGCGCTGCTGCTACCTTTCGAAGAAGCCATGACTCGTGTCGATAGCACCTCTGGCGATTGGTATGATGTGTCTGCGCACCTGCTCTGGATCGGCGATCGTACGCGTGATCTGGATGAGGCCCATGTTGAGTTCCTGCGCGGTGTCGAAAACCCGCTTGGTCTCAAATGCGGCCCAAGCACAGATCCCGATACGCTGCTCAAGCTGATTGATATGCTGAACCCAGAAAATGATCCGGGCCGGCTAACTTTGATCTGCCGCATGGGCGCAGAACATGCTGGAAAGCACCTGCCACCGATTGTTCGGGCGGTTGAAGCTGCGGGCAAGTCTGTCGTTTGGTCTTGTGACCCGATGCATGGCAACACGGTCAAGGCGGCGTCTGGGTACAAGAC
>CAJXVF010000475.1 GCA_913060845.1 uncultured Alphaproteobacteria bacterium
GAGATGTAGAGAGGTCTCGTGGGCTCGGAGATGTGTATAAGAGACAGTCATCATACTTCACTTGGGCGTTGCCCGTCGGTAAGCCAGCTTGAGCCGTTGGTTGGCTGCTTGTGTCTGGTGCCTGGACGACGGCTGGCGGTGCTGCGGCTTGCGCCGCTTTCACCTTTGCCAGTTCAGCGCTGAGTTTCTTGATCCGCGTCTTGGCTTGGCGGAGACGGAACTGGAGCTGCTCGACCTGACCGGTCAAGCCTCGCATCTGGTAGTCAACGCCCGAAAGGCGTTCTTCTAAGCGCTGCCGGTAAGCCAGGTCTGAATCGACAGGTTGCGGCGGCCTAGTCTGCGCAGATGCAGCACCTGCGGTTAGGAAGGCAACGAGAAGTGTAGCGGCGATCAATCTTTGCATGGACGGGTATTTGCCCCCGGAATGCGGCCTAAACATGGCGGTCTGACTGATCGCCGCCGATTTTTCGAATAGTCTGACTTAGCGAACGACCGCGACGCCGCGGCGGTTCTGCGCCCATGCGCCTTCGTTGGAGCCCAGCACTGCCGGACGTTCCTTGCCGAAAGACACCGTTTGCAGGCGGCCAGAGGCGACACCAAGCGCGGTCATGTAATCTTTGACGGCATTGGCGCGACGAGCACCCAGCGCCAGATTGTATTCACGCGTGCCGCGTTCATCAGCATGGCCTTCGATGTTGAGGGCCACATTCTGGTGACGCTTCATCCAATCGGCCCAGGAGCCGACTGTAGCGCGGGCTGCTGGAGAAAGGTCGTAGCGGTCAAAGCCAAATTGAACACGATCGCCAACAGTTGCGTTCAGCTCTTCCTGGGAACCAGGGCGCGGAGCGTTTACGGCGACAGTGTTGTTGACGACCTTAGGCGGCGGCGCTGTTGTGGTTGTCACAGCTTGCGCGGAACCGCTGGTCGCGGGCTTGTCTTCAGCGGTCGAGCACGCGGCCAAGGCAAGGCCCAGTGCGGCGACGGCAAGGAACTTCATAGACATAGCAGGGATACCCCCAAGAGTGTTTGCGCCGCGTTTCAAGGTACACAAATATCGTGCGGCGCTTCAGTTGCGTTGGTCTTACTTGAGCAGAACTCGGTTCACAAGGTCAGTGTCCGAACTCTGCTAGTGGAATTCCAACAGTGTTTTATGGTGCCAATGGCGACCATGCCGGATCGGATGCACCGCCTGGCGTTTTAGCCTGACGGAGGTTGGCACCGGTAACATCGACCATATAGAGGCGACTGGTGCCGCCTTGGCCGCGCCGGTTCGTCGCTGTTTGACGATAGAACATCAGCACACGTCCATTCGGTGCCCATGTTGGGCCTTCCTCAAGGAATGAGGTCGAGAGAATGCGTTCATCCGATCCGTCCGGGCGCATGACGCCGATGGAAAACTGACCGCCTTTAATCTTAGTGAACGCAATCAAATCACCGCGAGGTGACCATACCGGCGTTGCATAACGGCCATCGCCGAATGAAATGCGTTGAACATTGCCGCCATCCGCATCCATCACATACAGCTGTTGGGCACCGCCACGGTCCGAGTTGAATACGATCCGGCTCTGGTCCGGCGCGTAAGATGGTGACGTGTCGATGGCAGGATGATTGGTCAGCTTGCGGATTTTCCGGGTGCGCAAATCCATCGTGTGAATATCGGAATTGCCGCGCTGCTCCCGCGCGAACAGTAACTGGTCGCCATCAGGTGAAAAGCGCGGCGCAAAAGTCATGCCGTCAAGCGGGCCGACGGTTTCCCGCTGGTTCGTGTCAACGTTCAGGATGTGCACGCGCGGCAAGCCATTATCGTATGAGAGATACGCGACCTCCTGGCGGGAGGGCGAAAAGCGTGGAGTCAGCACGAGATCGCCGCCGCCGGACAATAATTGGTGATTGGCGCCGTCCTGATCCATGATCGCCAGACGTTTGATGCGCCTGCTCGCAGGCCCAGATTCCGCGATATAGACAATCCGCGTATCAAAATAGCTGTCCTCACCCGTCAACCGTGTATAGACCGCGTCGGCGACCAGGTGCGCGACCCGGCGCCAATTGCTGCGTTCGGTCACGAATGCTTGGCCAACAAGCTGTTGCTCACCGATAACATCCCAAAGCCGGAATTCTACCCGGATACGGCCGTCGCCTTGGCGTTTGACCGCGCCGACGATGAGGCCTTGGGCATTGACTTGCCGCCAATCAGGAAAGCGTGGTGCCAGTACGGCTGCGGCTGGGGTCTGGATGAAGGCTTTTTCGTCAATCGCGCGGAATAGGCCCGATCCAACCAAGTCCGCTATCGCCACGGCGGCGATGTCTCGGCCAAGCTTATCCTCCTGGCCACTCGCATCCATGAATGGTGCAAGCGCGATCGGGAGCGGTTCAACAACGCCGTCGGTCACGTTGATCTGAAGTTCAGCGCGGGCTTGTTGCGCTGTGCCGACAACGAGGGCGAAGGCTGCCAGGGCCAATATGGCGATGGCGCTGGGGATACCGCCAGAGAATATGGAGCTTCGGGCTTGGTTCATTTCAGTCCTCTTTAGCCAGTGCGTTTGGCCTGGGGGCGGTTCGGGCAATGGGGCAGTTCGGGCAAAGGGTCAGCTTGGATCGAACGTGATGCGCATTGTGCGCCAGTTGGAATAGGAATTCGGCGGAAGCACAAGGCCATTGGCATTAAACGGCGCGCATTTCTGCACTGCCTGAATGGCGCGGGCGACAGCAACGCGTCCCGGTGCGCCTGCAGATGCGGGCGGTTTCTTAAGAACGCGCGGTGTGCCGATAAGGTTGCTGCTGGTGTCCAATTCGACGGAGAGCTCGACGATCAGGTCGCGCGCATTGCGCTGCCCATCAGGTTTGTACCAGCAACCGCCGAGACGCTTCGCCAGTGCTGCTTGATCTGATGCGCTCACACGCGCGCCTGCAATGCCAACGCCGAGTGTTTTGCGCACGCCATCAAGGCCGCCCGTTGTTGGCTTAGCGCCAATGCTGGATTTCATGGACGCAAAGAAATCCTGCTTTGCGGGTTTCTTGCCTGTGGCCTTCTGGGGCGCTTCTGCGACTTGGCGGGTGCCTGTGTTTGGTGTTTCGTCCGGTGGCTGTCTCTTATACACATCTCCGAGCC
>CAJXVF010000476.1 GCA_913060845.1 uncultured Alphaproteobacteria bacterium
GCGTCAGATGTGTATAAGAGACAGGCAGATACGCTGGTTCGCCATGGTGGCACGGCTATCCTGGCGGAAACGCCTGAGATCTACGGCGCGGAACATCTGCTGACCCGCCGCGCGGTCTCAGAAAAAGTCGCCCAAAAGCTGATCGAGCGGATCAAGTGGTGGGAGGATTACACGGCCCGCAATGGCGGCGAGATGGATAACAATCCTTCGCCCGGTAACAAGGCCGGCGGCCTCACTACCATTCTGGAGAAATCGCTGGGCGCAGCAGCCAAAGGCGGGACGACCAACCTAGCCGGTGTCTACAAATATGGTGAGCCGGTGGACGCCAAGGGCTTCGTGTTTATGGACAGCCCTGGCTACGACCCGGCCTCGATCACCGGCCAGGTCGCAAGCGGTGCCAATGTCGTGTGCTTCACCACTGGGCGCGGCAGCGTTTACGGCAATAAGCCTTGCCCTTCGATCAAGCTCGCGACCAATTCGGCTATGTACAATAAGCTCAGCGAAGATATGGATGTGAACTGCGGCCCCATCGCTGATGGCGATGCTAGCGTTGAAGATATCGGCACAGAAATCTTCGAGATGTTTCTGGCTGTCGCATCTGGCCAGCAAACCAAAAGCGAAGCCCAGGGCCTCGGCGATGCTGAGTTTATTCCCTGGCAAGTCGGCGCGGTGATGTAAGCGAGGTTTTCCAGATGACAATTGTAAAAGGTGGCTGTGCCTGCGATCAAGTTCGCTATGAGGCCGAACTGCCAGCGTTGTTTGTTCATTGCTGCCACTGCACGCGATGCCAACGTCAATCGGGTGCCGCGTTTGCGCTGAATGCGATGATCGAAGCCAGCCGGGTGCGCTTAACCTCGGGCGAGCTTGAGGTGATCGATACGCCAAGTGAAAGCGGCAAAGGCCAACAAGTTTGCCGGTGTCCAACCTGCAAAACGGCAGTGTGGAGCATCTATGCTGGTGCTGGCCCTAAGTTCTTGTTTTTACGGGTCGGGGCGTTGGACCAGCCGGAGCTTTCCCCACCCGATATCCATATTTTCACGGATAGCAAGCAGCCTTGGGTCCAACTACCGGCAGATGCGCCTGCGGTCGCACAGTTCTATGACCGCAAGGCGTATTGGCCACCGGAATCGTTGGAGCGGATGCAGCAGGCGATTGCTGCAGATTAGTTAGGCTTCGACCTCGTCCGACTTCTCGCTGCTCTTTCCTTGTATCAGCATTTTCTGCTCATCTGTGGGCGCACCTTCCTTCGTTTCACCGAAGTAGATTGTCTGATGCGGGAAGGGTATTTCAATCCCGCGTTCATCGAACACGCGCTTTAGGATGGCATTGTAAGCGCGTCCGACGGCCCATTGCTTGCCTGGCGCGCATTTGATGCGGCTACGAACGGTGACGGCGCTGTCGCCAAACGTCGTGACGCCAAACCAGGTCATGTCTTCCAGTATGACCTGGCCCCACTGATCGTCAGCGCGCAGTTCTTCAAACGCATCAGTCATAGCGATCTTGGCGTCATCCACATTTTCTTTGTAGGCGATGCCCATATCGCAGACATATTGGCCGAACCCGCGCATGAAGTTCGTAACCATATCTACGGATGAGAATGGGATGATGTGGAAGGCGCCATGCACGTCCCGCAGGCTGACGGAGCGGATGGTCAATCGCTCAACCGTCCCCGTTGTGCCGCATACATTGACAACGTCGCCCACGTTCATCGCATTTTCGAACTGAATGAAAATGCCGGTGATGATGTCTTGCACCAGCTTTTGCGCGCCAAAGCCAATGGCGAGGCCGAACACGCCAGCGGAAGCGATCAGCGGCGCAATATCGATGCCGATTTCGGAGAAGGCAAACATCGTCGTGATAACGATGAGCGCAATTTTCATAGCGTTTCTGAAGAGGCTGAGCAGAGTGCGCTCACGGGCCGTTGGCGTAGAGCCATAATCAGGATTTAGGCGGAAATCGATCCAGGATGAGATTGCCAGCCAGACGGCAAAACCCATTAGCAGAATAAAGAACAGGCTGAATAGGATGCCCGTCAGTCGCACACCCACTTGGCTGACCAGCCAGCCATGCACATCAATCAGGTCGATCGTATTGACCACGAACAGGACCACGGCGATGATGATGGCAAAGCGCACCAGCAGCAGCAGTTTCGGCACAAAGGCATTCAGGCGGCGTTCCAGAAGCGGTAGCCGCTGCGTGATGGGCTCAGGCAGGCGGACACCGCGTGCCATCAAACGTCGCAATCCGGCACCGACGATCGCGCCAATGATGACAGCGGCGAGAACGCGGGCGGATCCGGTAAGTATCGGGAACAGCAGCCCGCCTGGACGTGTGATAACGATGATAAACAGCACGGCCAAATACAGCAGGACAGGGACGTGCCAATTGCGTGCCAGGAAGCGCAGTGCGCCAGGACGGTCCTTCAGGCCTTGGCCGCCAACCAGCCAATCTGCAACGGCGGCACGGTTCGAGAGTGTGAGCGTTATGAGGATCAACAGCGCCGTCAGGTAGATGAGCACTGCAGCCGCTTGGCCCGCCATGAATGAGACGTTTTTGTTGATGATGGGCACAATCAGCAACTGGCCGTAGCCGAGGACGCTAACGGCCGCACCGACCCATTTTGTTAGCAAACGCGCCGCCCTGTCTGGCAGCGGGACAGGCCGAAGTTCACTGGCGGCTGGCGAAAGGATTGTTCGCATTGCGACCTTGATCATCTCGACGATGAGGAAGGCGTTAAGGTAAAGCGCCTGCCGCGTACTAATAGCGCCGTATTCGCCGATAAAAGCGACGGCGACCAGATAACCAAGGCCCCAAGCCAGCAGGACCACGCCTGCGTCGATTACCACGGACCCAAGTGCGAGCATCGCGCTCCGCAAGAATCCAGCGCCGTCAGCCTGCGCGCCAATCCGCCGGTAGAGCCGTTTAGCGAACCGCCGCAGCACGATGAAAACGCCTACTGTCACAACAATGATCAGCGCCAGATCAAACAATGCATCTGTCAGGATAGATGCTTTCGCACCTTCCAATGCAGCCAGACGTTCTGGGGCTGACAAAAGCTGGGTCCAGACTTTGCCCGCACCCCTGTCTCTTATACACATCTGACGCT
>CAJXVF010000477.1 GCA_913060845.1 uncultured Alphaproteobacteria bacterium
TATTCCCTACCAAGGGAATCCCAAACGATTCAATCAAATCCAAATCCGCTCTAGGCCAGCCCCTACGATTTTTACAAGGCAACCCAAATGCAATTATTGGGATTTCCTTTGGTTTTGTATTTTACATTGACTGATCTAGGCTTGTTTGAAACTCTGGATTTTATAGACGAACGCGTAATTTCTTTCAAAGCATTTGTGCTCACTGTGTTGGTATTCTTAGTGATCGCAGCCTTCAGGTCGATATTTCAAGCGAGGATAGAAATTGGTGAGAAAGGCGTTCTAGCCGACAATCACATTATTCTTCACAATCCAGTCAGTGTATTTACGTGTAAGGTAACGCCAATAATGAATAATAAAGAAATGCATATTGAAGTTCCTTTTGCATTTTCTGGGTCATTTGTGTATTTTGAGTCTGTTTGTGACAATATGCTCTATACAGTGGAGATTGGGGTTCAATTGAGTGCAATGATAAAGGGATCTAATTTCAGGGGTGGTAATAAATGCGGCGCACGGATAGGTATGAATAAGAGGGTCCGCCTGTATGTTGAAGCTCCGTTAAATGCAAGTCCTGCCACTTTAAGAGTATTTGTCACCTCCTGGGGCCAGGATGCCATTCGATAGAATTGAGTTTTAGTATTAACTAGTCTTTCGTCACCAGGGAGATTTTGGCGCGGCCATAGCGGCGCTGGTCTTCGAGGGTGAAACCTTCTGGCAATTCTAGGTCTTCGGTGCGGCTGGTTTCGACGGCGATCAGCGCGCCCTCTGCGATCCATCCGGCGGCATCCAGGCCACTGATCGCTTCTGGCGCCCGGTCTTTGCCGTAAGGCGGATCAAGGAACACCAATGTGTGGGCCATTGGTGCGACTGGCGGATGACGCGCATCGGCGCGAAGGATCGTGACTGCGTCTGTCTCATTCAAGCTAGCGGCATTTGCGCGGGCTGTGCTGAGGGCAGCGTTCGAATTGTCGATCAGCGTTGCGCGAAGCGCGCCGCGAGACATGGCTTCCAGTGCGAGTGCGCCCGTACCGCAAAAGGCGTCCAAGACAATGGCACCAGCGACGCGGGACCCATCGCTTGCTAAGCGGCCGTGTTCCAGAAGGTTAAAGAGTGATTCCCGCGTGCGGTCCTGGGTCGGGCGAATAGTGGGGCCTTCAGGGGCTAATAGGGGGCGGCCACGATGTTTTCCGGCGACAATCCGCATCTTAAAATCCAAGTTCCTTATAGGCGCGGCCAAGCTGCTCTTTCAGCACTTTACCAGTGACTTCTTCAACGGCGTTTTGCGGCAAGCGGCCAAGCTGAAACGGCCCATAAGCCGTGCGGATCAGGCGTGAAACCGGGTGGCCGACATGCTCCAACGCACGGCGGACTTCGCGGTTCTTACCCTCAGTCAGCCCCACTTCCAGCCAAACGTTAGCGCGGCGCGGTGCGCCTTCCGGCGTTTCTTCTGGTCGGGCTTCAATGGCACCGTAATGTACGCCGTCCACGGTGACGCCGCGCTGAAGTTGCTTGAACGCAGCCGCACTGGGCGATCCGTAGACGCGTACCCGATACCGTCTGACCCATCCACGGGATGGCAGCTCCAGCATGCGGGACAAGCCGCCGTCATTGGTCAGCAGCAGCAAACCTTCAGAGTTCATGTCCAGCCGCCCGACGCTGACGACACGTGGCAAATGCCCCGGTAGGCGCTGGAATACGGTTGGCCTGCCTTCGGGGTCCTTGGCGGTGGTCACCAACCCGGATGGCTTGTGATAGCGCCAAAGCCTGGGCTTCTCAGCGGCGGGCAAGGGCTTGCCATCCACAAAAATCACATCCTCCGCCGTCACCGCGAGTGCGGGGGAGGACAAGGTTTCGCCGTTCACTTGCACCCGGCCCGCCAGGATCCACGCTTCGGCTTCCCGCCTGGAGGCAAGGCCTGCGCGGGCGATGCGCTTGGCGATCCGCTCTTTCTGGGGTTCTTCTGTCGCGTCGGCCATTACCTGTGCTCCGACGCTGCGGCAACCAGCGCCTGCAAAATCGCGTTATCGCCCGGACTAATCGTATATTCCGGATGCCACTGGACGCCAAGGCAGAATGTGTAGGCCGGTGCTTCAATCGCTTCAATAAGGTCATCTGGCGCACGGGCGGATATCACAACCCCATCCGGGCAGCCCTTCGCCGCTTGGTGATGGGCGCTGTTGACGGGCATGCGGCCCAGGCCGGTGATCCGATGCAGCAGTGTTCCGGGGGCGATGACAACATCATGGCCGGGTTCAGTGCGCGGGTTCGGTTGCTCGTGGGCGATATCGCTTGGCGCTTCATCGGGGATATGTTGGATGAGCGCGCCGCCCAGTGCGACATGAAGCAATTGCTGACCGCCACAAATGCCAAGCACCGGCATGTCCCGGGCAAGCGCGCCACGCGTCATTGCCAGCTCAAAATCCGTGCGGGCAGGCTTGAGCACCACTTCGGCATGCTGCTCTGTTGCGCCGAACAAGGCTGGATCAACATCAAACGCGCCACCGGTAATCACCAGTGCGTCGATCTGATCAAGGTAAGCCTCTGCCAGCTGCGGTTCGTGCGGCAGGATAAGCGGCAGGCCACCTGCTTGTGCAATCGCACCTGCATAGTTCTGGCGCAATGCGTACCAGGGCAGCTTTGAATAAGTGCCAGCGGAT
The DNA here is from genome assembly GCA_913060845.1 of uncultured Alphaproteobacteria bacterium. GTDB lineage: Bacteria > Pseudomonadota > Alphaproteobacteria > Bin95 > Bin95 > VMCJ01. Next base: position 2,655 of record CAJXVF010000477.1, read on the forward strand.
TCAGCATCCGCGGTAATGCCAATGATTGGATATGTCATGGCGCGCAGGAATAGCACGGATAAACGCAAGCTGCGACGGTGATTTATCAGGTCAAGATAGATAATAATATTGTGAATATTTAGGTTATAGATTGTCAGTATGTAAGATAAATACAAATATTAAGAATGTATAGAATGGCGTAATACCCATTTTTTATAGAAAATATATCTAAAATCCGCGATAAAATCTTCACGAAAACACGGGGTATTGCGCAGTAGACGCCAGTTAAACGGCCCCGCCCACACAATCGATATCAGGAGACGAACACAATGGCTTATGTTTACGGTACAGGCTACGACGATTACCTCAACGGCACGGGCGAGAACGACGTGCTCAAAGGGTATGCTGGCAATGATCACCCTGTCTCTTATACACATCTCCGAGCCCACGAGACCTCTCTACATCTCGT
>CAJXVF010000478.1 GCA_913060845.1 uncultured Alphaproteobacteria bacterium
AGTGTTTGCGACATCCGCAAACGTAATTCTGTTCGTCAGTAGCCCAACGCGGAATTGAAGGGCTGTGTTTCTGACTATTCTTCGGTAGCAACGTCTGAAGGGCGCCAAAGTAGCATTGCAGCGATTGCAATTATCACAGCTAGCGGGGATGCCACATCGCGTAAATATGATTCCTGCGGTACGGCTTCTGCAACGCCCGGAAAGTATTGAATTCCGAACATCAAGGTTACTAGCGCTATCCCTAGTCCGACGACGACTTTGAGCATCCTGCTCTCCCTAGTTGGTACCAAGATCGGCTCTCTGCCAATCCCCGAGGCTAAGTAGTTTATAGTTACCGCCTCATTAACACCGTTTAAAACACCTACACCCATTGGGAGCAAGGATTCCATTTCATCAGAAAGGATTAATCCCATATAATCAGCCAACAATATTCATCAATTTTCACTATTTTTGCGACGGAAATCACATAGTCATCCGTTAAAGTGTCAGAGTTTCAAGCCCAATTTAGGACATACAGGCTGGCGCATGCCCACGGACCGAGCCAAATCAATTCGGCGTGACGCGCAACTCATGGCGCGCCTAGCTGCCGGTGAAGCGGATGCAGCGCGGGAAATTGTGCACAGCTATATGCAGCCGATCGTCAGATTTGGGGCTCATATGCTGAAAGACGCGGCTGAAGCCGAAGATATCGCCAACGAAGCGATCATGCGGCTTTGGCAAACAGCAGATACTTGGCGGCCAGATGGCGTAATATCTGGATGGCTTCGTCGCAGCGTCTATACGCAATGTATTGACCGCATCCGTAAGTCCGGACGCATGGTCGACGACGGTGGCGATGCGGCGCTCAACATGGCTGCTTCTGGACCATCGCCAGAATCAGCAGCGTTTGGGGCGGAAATCGGCATTGCGATCGATGGCGCGCTTGAAAACTTGCCTGAGCGGCAGAGAGCGGCAATTACACTGGCCACAATTGATGGCCTGACAGGACAGGAGATCGCCGATGTGCTGGAAATCAGTGCGGAAGCCGTTGAATCATTATTGGCGCGCGGTCGGCGAACATTGCGCCAGGCACTCCAGCCTATCTACCAAGACGCGACGTCTGCGGACCGACATAAGACAAGGAGGATGGCGACATGACCTCAAATAAATCGCCCATGACGATGCTATCGATTTATGGCGCGGATATCAGCCGCTGGCCCGAATCCAGGCTGCAAGGCCGCCTGCACCTAATCACGTCACCGGTTTTTCGGGCCGCTTGGCGACAGGAGCAGGTGCTGGATCGATCTTTGGCCAATGCGGGCAAGGATATCGCATCGCAGATTTCATCTGATGGCCGCATGGAGCGCCTCTTGCTGGCCCGTATGGGCATCGAAGATGAGTCAGTTGTTGAACGCCAGAGCTTCGGCAGGCAGACCTTTGCGGGATTTGCCGCTGCTAGCCTCTGTCTCGGCCTGATCGTCGGGGGCATGTTTGGTGATGTCGGCATTAACGCAGACATCTATGCCAGTGAGGACGTCACGATCTGGGAAAGCGTGCTTGAGGACGATGATGGGAGTGATGTCGGATGAAATGGCTAAATGCGCCACGGCCTTGGATCCTGCTGGCGTCCCTTTCCGTCAATCTATTCTTGGTCGGCTTGATCTTTGCTGCGGTGGCATCTGGGCCGTACGGTGCTGGCTGGCACAAAGGCCGCCCGCCGCCACCAGCGCGGCATATGATCCGTGCGCTTGGCGAGGAGGCGCGACCTGCTGTTGAGAAGGTTATGAGCGCTCAAGAGGGTGCGTTTCGGGCCGCTGGAGAAGCCCATCGTGCAGCGAATAAGGTCTATCGGGACGCTTTGACTGCGGAGCCGTTTAATAGTCAGAATCTTACTGATGCGCTTGCCGCTCGTCGTCAAACGAAAGCACAAATGCGCCAGTTAACGGATAAGGCGTTCGTTGAAATCGTAGCTGACGTTGGGACGGATGCTCGTAAGAAACTGGCTGAGATGCGCCGCCGTGGTCGCCCAAGGCGTGACCGGGAGCATCGTCGGGACTAAGTTTTCGCTGTAAATCGGCAGGGTGTTGGCGCAAATTTACCCGCGACGAGGTCCGCCGCTAGTTCCCGCTTTAGAATCTTGCCGGATGGGGTCAGTGGGAATGCATCCATCACGATGAAATATTCCGGCATGTCATAGCGAGAAAGCCCGGCGTCATTCAGGTGCTGCAAGACATCAGCATCGGATGGTGCTGCAGCACCCTCAGCCACAATCACGGCAAGACACACCCTTTCCCCAAGCCGTTCATCGGGGGCGGGGAAGGCGGCGGCTTTGGCGATTACAGGGTGTGCAACGGCAATGTCTTCAATTCGGGTCGGGTGAATATTATGCCCGCCGCGAATTATGATGTCTTTCAAGCGCCCAGCCACAACAAGATTGCCGCCGTCGTCCAATCGTCCAAGATCCCCCGAAAGGAATTGCCCGGCTTTGTTGAACGACGCCTCGGTTGCTTCCTGATTGCCAAAATACCCAAGCATCAAACATGCGCCTTGGCCCGCGATCTGGCCGACTTCTCCAGGTGCTACGTCTTTGTCCGGGTCTTCCTGGTCGACAATGCGGATCGTATAGGCCGGGCCACCGCGACCGCAGCTGGTGACGATCACAGAATCAGGGTCATTCGGCACGGTATATTGGTGCGATGAATTCTCAGTCATGCCGTAGACATTCTGGGGCAACACGCCTTGCGCGCGGAAACCTTCAGCGACGGCAGGTGGGATCGGCGCGCCGGCCATGTAGAACGTGCGGACGCTGCCCAATGTCTCTAAGCCGCGCGCCTGCTGCTCAGCCAGGATGTCCATGGCATGGGTTGGGACGCCCATGACATATGTCGCTTTGGTTTCAAGTAGCCAATCGATCGGTTTCATGCCGGCAGGCGGGTCATTCAATGCCAACTCACCGCCGCTCGCGAGCACTTGGGACACGGCAACCCAGGCGATGTGATGGGTGAGGGGGGAGAGTGAGAGCAGTACCGTGCTTTCGTCATGGCCCCAGTCCCGCACCTGTCTCTTATACACATCTCCGAGCACACGAGACCTCTCTCCAACTCGTATGCCGTCTTCT
>CAJXVF010000479.1 GCA_913060845.1 uncultured Alphaproteobacteria bacterium
GCGCTGGCGTCGTCGCCAAAGTCGTCGCGTAAGGCTATACAAGGAAGATTGCCCTTAGCATTTCGGTGCTGAGGGCTGCAGGAGCGTAGCTCAACTGGTAGAGCACCGGTCTCCAAAACCGGGGGTTACGGGTTCGATCCCTGTCGCTCCTGCCACTATCTAGCAGGCGATGCGCCGCGGCGGTTTTTACCGGCGCGGCCATCGTATTTGAGAGGGAAGCGTTCGATTTTGGATGCTTTCTGGCACTTTAGAAGGGCTCGGGACCTAGTTCCGGCCCGCGTGGGATGACAATGGCCAAGACGAGCCCAGGCGCTTTCGTACGGCAGGTCCGCCAGGAGGCCAGTAAGGTCACCTGGCCCAGCCGGAAGGAAACCATGGTCGCCAGCATGATGGTGTTCATTATGGTGGGTATTTCGGCTGTGTTCTTCTTTGCTGTGGACCAAGTCCTGGCGCTTGGCGTCCGCTATATTCTCGGCCTGGGGGGCTAAAAACTCATGGATGCCCGCTGGTACGTCGTTCACGCCTATTCAGGCTTCGAAAAAAAGGTCGCCCAATCGATTCGCGAACAAGCGGACCGTGAAGGCATTGGCCAAGACATCGACGAAGTTCTGGTTCCGACCGAAGAGGTCGTTGAAATCAAGCGCGGCGCTCGCGCTACGTCTGAACGGAAGTTCTTCCCGGGTTATGTGCTCGTCAAGATGAAGATGACGGATCACGCCTGGCATTTGGTCAAAAACACACCGAAAGTCACGGGCTTCCTTGGCGCTGGGCAGCGGCCCTCGCCGATTTCAGAAGCCGAAGCGCGGCGCATTGTCGATCAGGCGCAGGATAGCGTCGATAGCCCGAAGCCTTCCGTCATGTTCGAAATTGGCGAGCAGGTTCGGGTATCCGAGGGCCCATTCGCCAGCTTCAACGGCGTGGTCGAGGACGTGGACGAAAAGAACGCGCGTCTCAAGGTTTCCGTATCGATCTTCGGGCGTGCGACGCCTGTTGATCTGGAATACGGCCAAGTCGAAAAGACGTAACGCTTTTTCTAACAGATGCAATCTGGTCTGGCGCGCTTCATCGGAAGGTGAGCGTTGCAAACAGGTTGAACCCCGCGTGGGAGGTCCCCCTTGGCCGCACCACGCACCCGGTCGCGAATGGTCGCGTATCCGGGCGTCTCTAAAGGGAATGGACAGTGGCAAAGAAAATTACCGGCTACATTAAGCTGCAGGTGCCAGCGGGCAAAGCAAACCCGTCGCCACCTATCGGCCCAGCGCTTGGCCAGCGCGGCGTGAATATCATGGAATTCTGCAAGGCGTTCAACGCACAGACACAGCAGATGGAAGCCGGGATGCCTATCCCGACGATCATCACGGTCTATGCAGATCGCAGCTTCTCCTTCATCACGAAGTCTCCGCCAGCCAGCTATTTCATTAAGCAGGCCGCCAAGATCAACAAGGGCTCTCAGACCCCTGGTAAATCTGCTGGCATCGTCGGCAAGGTGACAATGGATCAACTGCGTGAGATCGCCAGCCAAAAATTGGCTGACATGAGCGCGAATGATGTGGACGCTGGCGCTAAGGCGCTGGCCGGCTCCGCCCGGTCTATGGGCGTGGAAGTGGTGGATTGATCTGATGGCAAAGCAAGGCAAACGCGTCACCGACGCGCGGAAATCCATCGAAGCTGAAAAGCTTTATGGTCTCGACGAAGCTGTTGGCATTATCAAATCTAACGCCAAAGCAAAATTTGATGAGACGGTCGAAATATCGATCAATCTCGGCGTAGATCCACGCCATGCGGACCAACAGGTCCGTGGCATGGTCGCGCTGCCGAACGGCACGGGCAAGAATGTCCGCGTTGCAGTGTTCGCGCGCGGCGAGAAGGCTGATGAAGCGACGGCTGCAGGCGCAGACGTCGTTGGCGCTGAAGAACTTGCTGAAATTGTCCAGGGCGGCACGATCGATTTTGATCTGGCCATCGCCACACCGGACATGATGCCCGTCGTTGGCCGTTTGGGCCGGGTGCTTGGCCCACGTGGCATGATGCCGAACCCAAAGCTCGGCACTGTGACCATGGACGTCAAAGCTGCTGTTGAAGGCGCTAAGGGCGGTCAGGTTCAGTACCGGGTCGAGAAGGCGGGGATCATTCACGCTGGCGTCGGCAAAGCTAGCTTCAGCGAAGATCAGATCGCCGGCAACATCCGCGCGCTCTTTAATGCTGTAGTGCGCGCTAAGCCAACCGGCTCCAAGGGCATGTACATCAAGAAGGTCTCCTTGACCTCGACGATGGGTCCAGGCCTCCGCATCGACCCGGCGTCGATGTCTGAAGGCTAAGGCCGCTTAAGAAATTCCGGCAGGTTCGCTTGCTGGATGGTTTGCCTAATTCTGGTTCGCCAGAACGCAGCAAGCCGTAACGAACGTCTGTCCGAGATTGCAGGCGCTGACGGGACACGGGGCAACCCCAGGCTTGTCGGCATAATATTCGCCCGCATGAGACAGGAGACTTGGATTGGTTGGATGGCGTGGCCTCGCGGCTTTGCCCATGCGTCTTTCCGGGACTTCACCGGCGCAGGCGGCAGATGTTCTGCCTGGTTCTCACAAGGGACCGGCAGGACGAAACCAGGGGCGGAATGGCGTTTGCCAAACTGCCTCATTTGACGGAGTAGACCCGTGCAAAGAAAACAGAAGGAAGCGGTAGTCGACGTGCTGCACGAAACCTTCAATGGGGCCGGCAGCGTTGTCGTGGCCCATCAGAAGGGTTTGACAGTCGCTGAGATTACAGACCTTCGCGGGCGTATGAGGGAAGCTGGGGCTGGTTTTCGGGTAACCAAAAACCGCCTAGCCAAGCGCGCGCTGGCAAGCACGCCGTATGAAAACCTGACTGACTTGTTCAGCGGGCCGACAACGGTCGCCTATTCTGATGACCCCGTAGCCGCGGCGCGAGTCGCGGTCAAATTCGCCAAAGACAATGACAAGTTTGAAGTCATTGGCGGCGGGTTTGCAGGTCAAGAACTCAGCCTTGATCAAGTTCAGGCGCTCGCCGCCTTGCCGCCGCTCGATGAGCTGCGTGCGAAACTTGTTGGCATGATCTCGACGCCTGCGACC
>CAJXVF010000480.1 GCA_913060845.1 uncultured Alphaproteobacteria bacterium
TGTAGAGAGGACTCGTGGGCTCGGAGATGTGTATAAGAGACAGGTATTTCCAATGACGAAACGCTGATTGAATCGCTTGAGATCGCCAAGGGCCGTATTCAGGTCATGATCAACAAGGGCATGGAAATCTCATCAGGCATGCTTCAGGGCCTGATCGACAAGGCGGATGAACGCATCGCGGGCATCAAATCTGGTGCCCAATCGGCGCTGAAGCCTGACGACAACGCCAAATACTTCGCCGAAGTCGTGGTTGATCTGGACGCTATCAATGAGCCGATGATCGCTGATCCAGACGTTAACAACATCGACGTCGCGAAGCGCTACACCCATGACACCATTCGCCCGATCTCTTACTACGGCGGCGAGAAGCAGGTTGACCTGGGCTTTGTCGGATCATGCATGGTGCACAAGGGTGACATGAACATCATCGCGCAGATGTTCCGCAATATCGAAAAGTCCGGGGACAAGGTCGAGTTCAAAGCGCCGCTGGTGGTTGCTCCGCCAACGTACAACATCGTCGATGAACTCAAGGCCGAAGGTGATTGGGAAATCCTGCAGAAGTATGCCGGTTTCGAATTCGACGATATTGCGCCCAAAACTGAGGCGCGGACGGAATACGAAAACATCCTCTATCTGGAACGGCCTGGCTGTAATCTCTGCATGGGCAACCAGGAGAAGGCGGCCAAGGGCGATACGGTCATGGCCACCTCCACGCGGCTTTTCCAGAATCGTGTCGTGGCCGACACGGACGAGAAAAAAGGTGAATCGCTGCTAGCCTCCACGCCGGTGGTGGTGCTGTCGACAATCCTCGGCCGAACGCCGAGCATCGACGAGTACAAGGCAGCAGTAGAAGGCATTGATCTCACCAGGTTCGCACCACCAGCAGCATAAGCGACGGGTCATTGAGCGCGCTTCGGCTAGGCTGACCTTGTAGCGTCAGCCTAGCTGCCCCTTCCCTATTGGCACCAGAGCTTCAGTCCGCATAGACTTCTCATCAGCTTCACTTCTAGGCGGAGGCAAATGTGATGAGCGAATTGCGGCACCATAGCGGCGATGCCGATTGGAGAGGCACCGATCTGGCACGGCAGGACGACTGGAGCCTGACGTTTGACGGTGCAGCGCTTGAAGAACTTGAACAGGCCGCCAGGGGAACTCTTGACCGGGACATCGCAGACCTGACGGCTGATGATCTGCCGCTACCAACCCTAGCGCCAACGCTGCGCGGCATCCGCGACGCAGTGGTCGATGGGCGCGGCTTCGCGCTGCTGCGTGGCCTCCCGGTGGATACTTGGCCGCGTGAAGTGACGGCGCGCGTTTTCTGGGCGATTGGGCAGCGCATCGGGAACCCGGTGGTGCAGAACCGGGATGGCCACCTTCTGGGCCATGTGAAGGATTTGGGCGGCGATGCTGGAAGCCCAACCCAGCGGGGTTATCAGTCAGCGGCTGAATTGCCATTCCATACGGATGTCGGTGCGGAAGTGGTTGGCTTGCTCTGCCTGCAGCCTGCGAAGGCTGGCGGTCTCTCCAGCGTTGTTAGTGCCGCCGCCCTTTGGAACGAGATCCTGCGGCAACGGCCTGATCTGGCCGCTGTGCTCGCAGCCCCCTACCCCCGTGATCGACGCGGCGATGTGGCGGAAGGACAGGCGGATTGGTACGCCATGCCGATCTTCATGTCCGCCGGTTCCCGCATGACGGCGGCCTATGTTCGCCGCTTTATTCAGAGCGGCCAGCGCCATGCAGACGCACCGCGCCTATCGGCAGCGCAAGTGGAGGCGATGGATTTTCTGGATGGCCTAGCCTACGACCCCGCCTTCAAACTCGACATGGATTTCCGGCCGGGGGACATCCAATTCGTTAATAACCTGATTACTTTACACACCCGCACCGCCTATGAGGATTTCGCGGAGGCCGAAAAACGTCGCCACTTGTTCCGCCTGTGGCTGTCGATCCCCGATGGCTGGCCCCTAACCCCATCGCTCTATGCGCGCTATGGCGAAGATCCGGCGACGGGACGGCCACTGGGAATTAACCTGCCCCCTGCCGTATCAGCCAACGCACCGTTGGATACAGACAACCTGATCGGCTGATATCCGAAGCGAGATTGGCCCAGCACCCAAGCAATGCACGCCCAAACCATAACGCGCCATAACGGCCTTTGGTGCGCTTCAGAAACCTACGCTCATAGTCCTGGGTCCATTCATGCAGTCGAACCGGCAAAGCTTCGCCCCGATTGTGGGAAATAGGCAAAGGCCTATACTTGCCCTGCTCAACCGATCCGTTCCCAGCCCTAAGTAGACGTGCGTAGTGCCTCCAATGTCTGAAACCCAGGAAACACCCGCGCTGAAAGACGCCAGCCAAAACCCTTGGTACGTCCTGATGACCGTAGCCGGGGAGCAGGTAGGTGTTGGACTAGATTTCGATAAGGAACTACACGCCCGAAACCGCCGTTACTTCAACGGCTGGATGGCCAGTACCCTCAGCGAAGAATAAAAGGCAACCCTGATTGCCAATGATCGCTGCACCGCAAAGGACCTGAAGCCACTAACGAAAGCAGAATTATTAGACATCGCCGCCGCCTTTGCAAACCGCTGCCCTCAAGTCACCCCAATTGACACGGGGAGCCCACTAATTAACCTCGTAGGTCCTACGAGGTTAAGGGAAAACTGATCTGTGTCGGCTTCCTGTTTTCCGGAGGCGCCGACTTTGCAGGAGACGCTTTCCACAGACCAGTTACATTCGAGAATGCTGAATTTCACCAGCGCGTGGACTTCACCGACCGGCAGTTCAAGGCGCCGACCGATTTCGCGCGATGCCATTTTCATAGCGAGCCGCCCCGATACTTCAATGCCGATCTGCATGAGGATACTCGTTGGAAAGGGATCGAGGTCTGGCCTGTGCCTACGGGCGAGGATGCTGCTGATCGGGCTGACTACTTCATCCGGAGTTATGAACGCCTGAAGCTGCTGATGGCGGGGCAGAACAAGGTCCACGACGAATTGATGTTCCAGCAGCTGGAACTCCGATGCTGGTCAGCCCCCACTGAGTGGTCGGTGTGTAATGTTAGTGCATAGACGGTCTTTG
>CAJXVF010000481.1 GCA_913060845.1 uncultured Alphaproteobacteria bacterium
CAAAGACCGTCTATGCACTAACATTACACACGGACCACTCAGTGGGGGCTGAACAAGCGATTTCAAATTCGTCATCAACGAAGCCTATTGCTGTTGTTGTAGGCGAAAAGCCTTTACGGGAAATTTCGTACGATAATTTTCAGACAGTTGTGGCGCGCTATCTTGATGTGGTTCTGATGGTTGCTGATGAAAAGCAGTACAAACAAACAATCATTTCGAGAGCGTCCCTGAAAAAGATTGCTGAAATGCTGTTTAATTGGCAGTGTGGTCCGCGCGATGTCCTTGATATGCATGTCACCGCTGTTGAAGAAGCGAATAAGGCAAAAGAGGCTCGGTCTTTTGTTATTCAGGGTGATGAACCACAATTCTTACTAATAGAACTCCAGGCCTATCTTACTCAGCTCTATAGAGGTTTGGCCTTAGAGTATGACGCCGAGCAGGGCTAACGGCTTGCTTGGTGCTAGGCGATGGACGCCGCCGGTAGAATGCCGCCTCCATGTTCCAAATTGAATGGATTTAGTCGCGTCGGCTTGGGCGTTTAATGCAGTGCCTGTCAGCATCTGCGACTCTGAGAGACTTTACCTCGCGCCGCTGTCGTTGCATGTTTGCGCTCTTGCGAATTTGCGTATGGGCACGGGCCATTTGGGCAGCGTGACCCATTCTTGCGTCAACCGCCAATGAAAGACGGATACACATGATCGATCTTATGAAAATTGCCAGGACGGAAGCTGATGGCGGCGACCTGTTCGGCGAACTTGAAGCTTTGTTTCAGCCTGCAGACGTTAAGCCAGACGGCTATCCAGACGCAGTTATTTGGCAGGGCGGCAATCACGACGGCAAAACGAAACCCGTCGCGCACTCCCTGACGGATGCCTATGCGCTGGTTGGCACGATTGGTGCGATTGATGTGCTTGGCCTGCCATATTATGCCGTGCCAATGTGGTCCCAGTATCGCCACGATCACAAGCTTGAGCCGCTTAGCTGGTTCGGCAACATGCCTGTGACATCCATTAAGTGGTCCACGGCTGGTGACGCCTATGTCAATGATGGCAAGGGCGGCAAGGTCGTTGTTATGGGCAAGTCCGGCAACGCGCCGCTCCGCACCCAGGCTGGCGTGTTCTGTAACGTTCGCCCTTATGGCCCGATCACGGCCGTGCGCTGCATGCCGTGCCTGCCATATTCCCAGGACCGTGCGAAATTCACCGTCAGCCCTGAAACCGGCATCATCCATTCTGAGATGAACACCCCGGGCGTTCAGATGGCCTATGCAAACCGTCTGTTCCTGCAGATGGTGCACGAGAGCGGCAAGATTGGCCGCGTCGCCATGAAGCCGACCCAGGCTATGGAAGATGGTATCAATGCCGGTATCCATTCCTGGATGCTGCAAGGCACGAAGTTCGAAGTTGGTCGTAAATATGCGGTTGATGGCTATGTCGAGCACAAAGAAGCCGTAGACGCTATCGTCAAACTTCTCCCAGCCGATTTCAAAGACGGCATGGAAAACTGGGGTGGCCGCATTGAGCAGCACATCTCCGATACCAATTACGGCATCCTGCTTTGGGATCTGATCGAACAGCAGGACTCAATTGTTCTCGCAACCGATCTTGACGGCGATCGCCTGACCGATCTGATGGCTGACGTTTCCGATCCTCTCCGCGCATTTGCTGACCGCGTGCTTAAGCACACCGGTTCCGACAAAAGCATGCGGACGCTCTGGAACGAAATGGGCTACACGACGGGTAATGGCCGCGATATGACCAGCGTTATGCACCGTATGTCCGGTCCGCCGATCCACGAGCAGACCCTTGGTTCTGCGGACGCTATGCTGTTACGCCTTCTCGATGGCGACGAAAGCATGGGCGGCACGAAGCAGCCTTACGATCCGCGCATCCACTTTGTGCTGATCCGCGACGCTTATATCGATGCCAATCCGGGCAACGCTGAAGTCAAAAAATATCTCGACGATGCGTTGGCTACGTTTGACACGGTCTACGGCGACAAACGCCCAGGCTTCCTTGAAGGCTACAAAGCACTGAAAGCAGCGATCAAGCCCTGGGGCGTCTGATCCTTCTGATCTGCTTTGAGATTAATGAGCGCGCGCTGGGCAACCGGCGCGCGTTTTTCTTTGGTGGCGATACGGGGTCTCTTTGATACCGGCAATATTCAGGCAAATTTTATGCAAAACTTTGCCGAAATGCGTGTCCCGATTGTTCAGCGCACGCAAAGCCCGACCGAGGATACTCCCTTCATCGAGATTACATGTCTGGAGGGACACATCATGGCTCAGGAAATCAACGGTCAAGCAGGCGCACACGTGATCAAGGAATTTGAAGCGCTTTGGCTTCGGCAAGGTGGCGAGACGGAACTACCATGCGCCCAATCCTTGGCACCTGGTGAGATCGCTGGTCTGATGCCGCACTTGATGCTGCTTGAAGCTGACGCCGCCCAAGGCGAGCGCTTTCGCACCCGCCTTGTCGGCGCACAGCACCGGTATGTCGAAAAGGGCGTCCACGCTGGCGACATGCTAGACGACGTCGATGCCTCACATGCCGAACGCGTCAAAATCGCCGCAAAGACACGCCGTCCGGTTTACTGGCGGTCCGGCGAAAATGACGGCATCGAAATCGGTGACTTCCCATTCTCGAGTGACGGCGTCACCGTTGACCGGATCGTCTCCGTCGCAACTGGCGGAAAACCGCCGTTAGCGTTTGGTTGATGCGGCAGTGCAGGCCTAATTTGAGGCCCGTGCCAGCCGTGTAAATCCGGCGTCCATATCGGCGATCAGATCGTCGATATGTTCAAGACCGATATGGATGCGGATCAGCGGGCCAGGTGCATTCCACTTGGTCGCTGTCCGGTTGGCACCAGGGTCTGCGGGTAGGATCAGGCTTTCGAACCCGCCCCAACTGGCACCCATGCCGTACAACTCTAGCCCGTCGAGCATGGCTGCAAGGCCAGTATCTGTTGCTTCTTTCAGTACAAAGCCCATAAGGCCGCAACCGCCAGTAAAATCGCGTTTCCAAAGCGCATGACCCTGTCTCTTATACACATCTCCGAGCCCACGAGACCTCTCTACATCT
>CAJXVF010000482.1 GCA_913060845.1 uncultured Alphaproteobacteria bacterium
CGAGATGTAGAGAGGTCTCGTGGGCTCGGAGATGTGTATAAGAGACAGGTGAGAGCACTTCGGCCAAAGGCGCATCGGCCCGCTCAACTACACGGGAATAGCCCTGGCGGCGGCAGCGCTCGACCAGCGCATCGTCCAAATTGCCGGAAACGCCATCCATTTGCATGGAGCCAATGGCTTCGCAGCGCGCTTGCTCCACCGCATCGAACGCAGCACGGGCCGGACCACCGGGCGGGCGGCCTTCCACATGGGCGTCTTCATCGTGGTGACGCAGCTTCATGGCGAGCGCATCGGCCTCACCACGTAGAATCGCGACCTCACCCGGCGGCAGGTCACGCGACGGGGTGGGCAGGCGCGCGGTGCGTCCGTCCGTCGTCGCGTTTTCCGGCCCGAAGGTGACTTCCAATTCGCGCACGGCGGAGAGCGCCCGTAAGGCCGCTCCCGTATTGCGCTTGAACGCCTCGTTTGGCGCTTCCGCGTCAGCCATAACTGCGCCTCAGTTTTCGGATCAGGATGTGCGTTGCAGGCCAGAGAGCGCCGATTCAGGCAGCTCTTCGCCAAAGACGCGCTGATAGTATTCCGCCACGACAGAGCGTTCTGACTCGTCGCACTTGTTCAGGAACGTCAACCGGAAGCCGAGCGCGCGATCATTAAAGATGCGCGTATTTTCTGCCCAGGTTATCACCGTCCGTGGCGACATAACCGTGGAGAGATCGCCGGACATGAAGCCATTCCGGGTCAATTCCGCCAAGCGGACCATCTTGCTCGCCATTTCGGCGCCGACGGTGTCCTGCAGATGCGGGGACTTCGCCTGGATGATCTTCACTTCTTCCGAATGTTCCAAGTAGTTCAGCGCGACCACAATGTTCCAACGGTCCATCTGGCCTTGGTTGATCTGCTGAACGCCGTGATAGAGGCCCGTCGTATCGCCAAGACCAACCGTATTAGCAGTTGCAAACATGCGGAAATGCGGGTGTGGGCGAATAACGCGGTTCTGATCGAGCAGTGTCAGCTTGCCTTCGACTTCGAGCACGCGCTGGATAACGAACATTACGTCCGGGCGGCCAGCATCATATTCGTCGAACACGAGTGCAGTTGCGTGTTGCAGCGCCCAGGGCAACATGCCTTCGCGGAATTCAGTGATCTGCACACCATCGCGCAGCACAATAGCGTCACGGCCAACCAGATCAATACGGCTGATGTGGCTATCCAGGTTAATGCGGATGCAGGGCCAGTTCAGGCGGGCCGCAACCTGTTCAATATGGGTTGATTTACCCGTGCCATGATAGCCTTGCACCATGACGCGGCGGTTAAAAGCAAACCCGGCCAGAATGGCGATCGTGGTTTCAAAATCGAAGTGATAGTCAGCGTCAAAATCCGGCACATAGTCGCTGGTTTCGCTGTAGGCCGGGACCATCATGTCAATGTCGAGGCCGAAGACCTCACGGACAGAAACTTCGGTATCCGGTGAGGCGGTAACGCCTGCGGCTTCGATCATCATATTCGGGGCAGCGGTCATGTCGGGTCTATCCAGCAAGTAACGGGTCGGGAGCGCCATTGCGCTTTCGGGGGCGCTTTCGAGGCGCGTCAGGGATTTATATCAGGCAATGGTAGGGAACCAACCAATGCGTCTTTCAACACCTTATACGCTGCGTTCACAGTTTTTAAGCGGTCTTCAGCCGCTCGGGAGCCACCATTTGCGTCCGGGTGCCAAAGCTTCACCAGGGTCTTATAGCGCAGTTTCAGTGCATCTAAATCGAAATCGTCGTCTAAGTCCATGGTCTGCACGGCCCTCGCTTCATCACTTCCGGGCGGAAAGCGGGAAACATGGGCATGGGCGCCGCCTGTGGGCGTTGCGCCAAACACGCCCAGCGGATCATCAAACCCGGCAGGCGATGTGGTGAAAATTGGCGTTTTATCGCCGAACGTCCATGTGGGTCGTCGCCAGGTCACGTCCAACCGCCGGTCCGCATCAATCTGATCCGCAGACATCCCGGCATAATAATCCCAATTGGCGTTATATGCCCGCACATGCTCCAAGCAGAACCGCCGATAGGGCCTGGGATGCTCACGGCTGCGGGGGGCCGGAAAACTGCCCGCAAGCTCACACCCCGGCGCTTCACAAGCACCAGTATCAGCATCATCCGCCCCAGCGCCCGGAAAAGGCGGCAAAGCAGGCTGGAAATTCCGTTTCCGCATGGGTGAGATTATGGCGCCGCCCTCGCTTCAAAACAATGAATAGCGACCATCGGGCTCAGCACCCCCAGGCCGACACCGGCAATCCTTCGCGTTGATTGTTCTGAAATTAATAAGAACAAATATTGAACATTTAAAATTCGAACCTACATATGTTCATTCCGCAATCAAGGAGCATCACGATGCCAACCAGGCAAACGAAACGCACTGCACCCACTAAATCCCCCTTCAATTCCCTGTTCGAAGAGGTTGGCAAGACGCCACCACACGACTTCCGGCCTTGGGATGAGCGGAACGACTATCTTCAGTCATCAGTTGGGAAAGACCGCTTGAACCGCCCGGAAGATGTGGCGACAGTCGCGCGTGTCTTGACTGAAACAGGCGACATTTCTCGCCGTGACGCAGCCTTGACAGGTGCAGTCACCCCTACGCTTGAGGAGGGCGTCAAACGCCTTCAGGCGCGCGCAAAACAGAGCAATCCAAACGTCGTGATCGACGGCGTCTACGGCCCCCAAACCCAGGAAATCGCACTGGGAATCGAGCTTCCCAATGCCCGCGCCCGCCGCACGGAAACCGCCAATGGTGCCGGAAGCCTCCTGCTTCCCACAGCAGACCGCCCACCATTACCAAAACAGCAGCCCATTCCCGTAGCAACGGCACAACGCCTCATTCAAGCCGAACTCGACAATCGAAACAACGCTAGCGAGGAAACCACGCCTGCACCAAAGCTTGAACCCGCAGTAGCAACGAGCGTGATTGACGACGCTGCTTCAATATTCGAAGCCTCAGACTCAAACTTGAACAAAATAGCAACACATCACAAGCATGACCTAGAGCGGATTTGGATTTGATTGAATCGTTTGGGATTCCCTTGGTAGGGAATA
>CAJXVF010000483.1 GCA_913060845.1 uncultured Alphaproteobacteria bacterium
CCTTGGAAAGCCGGGCGCAGACGGCGGATCGCCCGGCGACGCGATTGTCGAGCTAAAGGTGGCATCCCATCCGCATTTCCGCCGCGAGGGCCGGGATATCTGGCTTGATCTGCCAATATCGCTGAAGGAAGCCATACTCGGCGGTCGCGTCTCCACGCCGACAATCGACGGCAACGTAATGCTTACGGTTCCGAAGGAGGCGGATTCCGGCGCTGTGCTTCGACTGAAAGGCAAAGGCGTTTCGAAGAAGGGCGATGCAGCGGATCGCGGCGATCAATTCGTCAAGCTGATCGTCAAACTTCCAGCAACAACGGGTAGCGCGTTCATCGACGCCATCAAGAGCCTACCTGATGATCCGGTAGACCCGCGCCGCAAAGCTGGCCTGACTTAGGAACGGACACCCAAATGGCGCCTCAAGCCCCACCGCCACTCGACATTGGCGATATCGCACCACGCTTCACGTTACCACGCCAAGACGGTGGCGAGCCGTTTGACAGTCGGGCTGATACGGTTGCTGGCAAGCCCATGGTCCTGGCCATTGCCTCCGATGCCACAACGGCTCCGGCGTCACAGTTGCTGGCCAGTTCTGCTGACATAGACGCCTCTGGCGCGCAGGCCATCGCCATGACTCGGCATGGGGGCGCACCTGCCGCACTCATTGATCAAGGTGGGCAGGCATCCACCTTCTTCGCTGGCGGCAAGATGCCGGGCACAGTTGTGATCGGGCGGAACGGTCATGTGCTGGCAATATATCGAGATGAGCCGGAGACACAGGTCGACCGTGCTCTCAAACTCGTGCAGGCGCTGGCAGCGGACACGCAACCAAAGCCGGCTGAACGCCAGGCCCCCGTCTTAATCGTGCCAGATGTTCTGACGCCTGTAGACTGCAAGCGTCTGATAACCATATACAATATGGACGGCAATGTGTTCGTGGAGCCAGGCCACGGTGTTCAGAAGCAAAGATCAGACTACAAAATGCGGATCCCTGAATATGGCCGCAAGGATCGAATCGATCATTGGGTGGTCAACCAGAAAACCCAGGCGTTGATTAACGACCGGCTACAACGCCGCCTATTCCCAGAGATATCCAAAGCCTTCCATTACCGTGTTACCCGGCACGAGAGCTATCGCATCGGCAGCTATGAAGGCGAGCGTGGCGGGGAATTGCATGGCCATCGGGACAACGTTCAGGCAAACGTCGCCCACCGGCGGTTCGCTTGCTCTATCAATCTGAATGCGGAAGACTTTGAGGGCGGTGAGCTGGCGTTCCCGGAATTTGGCGCTCAGCGCTTTAGCCCGGCAACGGGGGAAGCGGTGGTGTTTTCATCCTCGCTGCTGCACGAACCGCTTCATGTTACAAAAGGTCGGCGCCTTGTGCTGCTGGCATTCCTTTTCGGCGAAACCTGACCTTATCTAAAGGACCCACCCATGATCGATACCTCAAAATACAACACCAATGACGCCTTCAATGCTGGCCTAGCCACGCGCTTGAAAGTACTTGGGCCTGAATATGTGAAGCCATCCATTGAAGGTGCTGCTGAAGATCCATTCATGCAAACCCTGCAGCAGTTCGTAACTGAAACTGCATGGGGCACCGTGTGGCAGCGCGAAGGTCTGGACCTCAAAACACGCAGCTTGTTGAACCTTGCCATGCTGTCCGCACTTGGCCGCGAAGGTGAGCTGAAACTGCACACACGCGGTGCCATCAACAATGGCTGCAGCAAGGAAGAAATCGCGGAAGTATTCTTGCAGGCCGCCGTTTATGCAGGCGCACCCGCCGCTGTATCGGCCTTCCGCATCGCTAAAGGCGTATTTGACGACATGGGCGTTTAAGACAAACCCCGACTAATCGGCGCGCCCTTAGAGCAATTCCCAGCTCAACGGCGTGCCGCGCTTAATTGGCTGCTTGGCAGTGCGCGCCAGGACGATTTCCAGCCATTTGGGCGCCAAGCCAAAGCCAGGCCGGATCGCGCGGACGTTTTCTGAGGTGAAGGCTTCACCTACAGCTATATCCGCCGTCACATAAAGTGAGCGGCGGAAGGCGAGAGACTTAGCTTCCTGCGCCGAGACCGTGCCGTATTGCGCCCGCCCAATTGCCTGCCAAGCCCGCTCGCTCTCTGTTACCAGTGCCGTCATTTCGTGCGGCTCCAGGGAGAACGCGGAATCGACGCCGCCATCGGCACGGGCCAACGTGAAGTGCTTCTCAATTACCGTCGCACCAAGCGCCACGCTGGCGACTGACGCGCCGACGCCCATGGTGTGATCCGACAAACCAACTTCGCAGCCAAACGCCTCACGCATATGCGGGATCGTCGCCAAATTGGTGTTCTCTGGCGTTGCAGGGTAGGTGCTGGTGCATTGCAGCAGGATGATG
Organism: uncultured Alphaproteobacteria bacterium; assembly: GCA_913060845.1. Lineage (GTDB taxonomy): Bacteria > Pseudomonadota > Alphaproteobacteria > Bin95 > Bin95 > VMCJ01. Next base: position 2,375 of record CAJXVF010000483.1, read on the forward strand.
TCCTTGCATCCAGCCGATCTAGCCGCGCGGACGGTTTCATCAATTTCCGCCAAGGTCGCCATGCCGATGGAAATAATCATCGGCTTGCCTTTGCTCGCGACTTTGCGCACCAAGGGCAGGTCTGTGTTCTCAAAGGATGCGATCTTGTAGACGGCAGCGTCCAGGCTTTCGAGGAAATCTGCGGCACTGTCATCAAACGGCGTGCTCAGTGGAATCATGCCGTGGCTGCGGGCGCGCTCAAAGATGGGCTTATGCCAGTCCCAAGGCGTATGCGCTTCTTGGTAGAGGTCATAAAGCGTGCGGCCATGCCAAAGACTATTCGGGTCTGTGATGACAAAATCGCCCTCTGCGATATCCAGCGTCATCGTATCCGCCGTGTAGGTCTGCAGCTTTAGCGCATGGGCACCGGCAGCAGCGGCGGCGTCCACAATCTCCAGCGCGCGGCCTAGGGACTGGTTGTGGTTCCCAGACATCTCGGCGATGACGAAGGGTGGGTGGTCGAGGCCAACCTTTCGGCCCGCAATATCAATCACAGTGTTCACAAGATCTATCCAACAGATTTGCGGTAGAAGCCGCTAGAATAGCGATAGCCGCAGGATAGAAATAGGTCTTTCGACGCCCGGTTCGTTGGCAGCACTTCCGCCAGAATTTCTGGGGCATCCGGCCAATGTTCCGCCATTGCCTCCTCGCCGGCCATCAGC